>CASGDY010000091.1 GCA_949300355.1 uncultured Brachyspira sp. | reverse complement strand
TAGGTATTCCTTTTGGTTTATTTGTAGCAATTATAAATTATAAGGAATACCATCTTTTTTTTAAACTAAAAGTGTGCAATATCTATGGCTCTTAAACAATATAAAACCTATGTATATATTGTAAATTTTTTTAATAGATGTTATAATATAACTTAATACAGTAATATCGTATTTAGAAATTCATATAAAATAAAACTACAATATTACTAGCTTTTGTAATTATTTTAAGGTTAATTTTATTAAAACAAATTTATATTCAATCAAATTTTAAGGAGTTAAAATGGAAAAGAAAAAAGAATTTAAAGTTGCTGTTGCAGGATACGGACATGTTGGTAAAGACACAGTGAAAACTATTATAGAGAATAATGCTATAATGGAAAAAAGAACCGGAATAAAATTAACCATTAAAACCATTTTCAGCAGAAATATTGATAAAGTAAAAGATGATAATTTTTTAGATAAAGTACAAATAAAAACAAAAGATTTAAATGATATTTTGAATGATGATGATATTGATATAGTTATAGAAGTACTTGGCGGAATGGATACAGCAAAAGAACTTCTTATGAAAACAAAAAAACCTGTAGTTACTGCTAATAAGGCATTACTGGCTAATTGCTTCGGGGAGCTTGTAAAAGACAGAAAAACTGATATAGCTTTTGAGGCTTCTGTGGCAGGTGCTATACCTATAATAAAGGCTATGAAAGAGAGTTTAGTTTCTGATAGAATGGAAAATGTTTATGGAATATTAAATGGAACTTGTAATTATATCTTAACTAATATGACTAAAAACAATTTAGATTTTAAAGATGTTCTTAAAGATGCTCAGGATAAAGGATATGCTGAAGCTGATCCTACATTTGATATTGACGGAATAGATACAGCCCATAAATTATGCATACTTTCATCTATAGCTTTTTGCAATGTTATAAGTTTTGATAAAATATTCATAAGAGGTATAAGAAATATTATATTAGATGATATTGTATTTGCTTCAGAAATGGGGCTTACTATAAAATTAATAGCTGAAGCCGCTTTAGATGAAAACGACAATGCATACATATACGTTATACCTACTTTGCTTAATGATGATAATATGCTTTCTAAAGTTGATTATGCTTTTAATGCTATAACTGTAGTAGGCGATCGTTCTGGCGATACAGTTTTCTATGGTTCAGGTGCAGGCGGAAGACCTACAAGCAGTGCTATAGTTTCTGATGCGGTTACTTTGGCTAGAAATACTTTAATTACTGATGAGCTTAGAATACCTATACTTGGATTCGTAGAGGAAAATAAAGAGCTTCAAGTAAAAGATTTCAAAGAAAAACATGAAACTTTTTATGTGAGATTTAAATCAAATAACAATAATCTTCTTGCATTTAATGAGGCATTTTATGATATTAATATTGAGAAAAGCATAGAAAGAAATGGAAATTTCATGTTTGTTCTTAAAGATGTTAATATTAATTCTATAATTAAAGCAATAGAAAGTGTAGAAAAAATAGATGATATATTTATAGCAAAAATAAAATAATTAAAAAATAATAATAATAAACAAATAATGTAATATATAATTATTTTTACATATTACATTATTTGTTTTTTGTTTTAGAAATTATCTTAAAAATCCCGCCCTTTATAATTTTTTGTTTTTAACAGAATATAGAATTTTTCATTGTTTTTTTACTTCATTTATAAAAGCATGCCCGCCCAAATTTTTATCATATTTTGATTTTCTTTAACGCACGTTTAGCGAATCTTTATTTGTAATTAAAATTGCAATTATTGATTGATTTATATTTATAATTTCACTTACCGTGCGGTAATAAAAGTAATGAACTTAAAAAAATTGGGTGGGCAGCTAAAATATGAGTTTGAAATTTAAAAGAAAAATAATGCAAAAATTACATGAATAGCAGAAAGTCTATAGGGCAGGAATTGTAAAATAAGCAACAAGGAATTAAAGCACTATTCTTTCGCTGCCTTCTCTTCTCACTAATTTTTCTCTTTCAAGTGCATTTAATATAGGAAGTACATATTTTCTAGATAGTCCTGTTTTATCACGAACAGAAGCTATTGTTATTATATCATTAGTTTTTGTATTTTGCAGAATAAGTTTTTTTATTCTATTATAAACATCTATATGATAATATATTCCTTCATCAAGATACACAGCCTTTTTTGATGCTGATAATACTTTTATATTTTTCATACCATTAGTAAATGTTCTTATAGTTTTTTCATCTAATCCGTTTAAATCTTCTTTTTTTAATTTTTCTAATAATATTTTTTGAGAATTATTTAAAGTAATTTCTTCACTATATTTTTTGTATATATTATTAAAAGCCATTAATATTTGATTTTCAACTGAATAATCTATAAAAACTTTTGTAAATGCATTATTAATATTTAAATAATTTTTTATGTCTTCAAAACTTATGCCTTCTTTTTTATTTTCTATTAGATTTTTTAATCTTTCTAATAAAGTATTTAAATAATCTTTTTTCACAAAGAAATTTGCAACTTTAATAGCATAATCAGGAATCTCCCCGCTTGCTTCGGTATAACCATTCACTGACATAAATAAATCACTATATTTTTCTCTTTTTACTTCTCCCAAAAACTCACTAGCATTATCAATTATTCTTTTTCTAATGAAAGGATTAGTTTTTTCTCCCCAAAATACATTGCCTGCCGCTATTATACTGCTTCCTCCATGGCTTATCAATATACCGCGTTCTTTCCAAAACACTGATATAGGCTCATCAAATTTTAATCTTATGAATCTATTATCTATCTCTTTATTATTTTTATTATCTTTATCAGACTTATCATTTGAATATGTTTTGTTTTTGTAAATAGGAAGTATTTTGGCAATCAAGCATTCTGTACCTACAGCAAATTCAGCATTCTTTATTTTTTTAAGGTATTCTGCATCATTTTGATTTATAAGCTCTAATATTATTTCATCTGTTGAAAATATTTTTTCTTCCTTACAGCATAATAAATGCCCTCTCCTTATTTCTTCTTTCTTTATATTTTTTATATTAATAGCTATTCTAGAATTAGAGTAAACAATTTCTTTATCTTCATGGTACGACTGAATATTTCTTATTGAAATTTCTTTTCTGCTTGGATAATGTATCAAAGTATCATCTTTTTTTATATTACCGCCTCTAAGACTTCCGGTAATAGTAAGTCCTGCCCCTTTTATAGAAAATACTCTGTCTACATAAATATGAGTCTTTATATCATCTTCATATTTTTCATTTGATAATATATCTGTTATTCTCTCTTTCAAAAAGTCTATATTAGTACCATTTAAAGCTGATACTTTTACTATTTCTATATCTTTATTGAATATTCTATAAAGATTTTTTTTAATATCTTCTTCGCTTTCTTTTAATTTATTTTCATCAACTAAATCAATTTTATTAATTACGCATACTATATTTTTTATGCCAAGCGATAAAGCCACTTTAGCATGCTCTTCTGTCATATTCATCCAGCCTTCATTAGCACAAACTATAAGCATAACTAAATCCAAGCTCCACATACCAGCAACCATATTCCTTATAAATCTCTCATGTCCGGGCACATCTATTACACCTATTGTAATATCATCATTAGGCTTGAAAAAACCGAATCCCAAATCAATAGTCATTTCCCTTTTCTGTTCTTCAGGAAGCCTCATCATAGAAATTCCAGTTAACGCCTTTATTAATTCTGATTTACCATGATCAACATGACCTGCTGTACCTATTATTTTATTCATAATATAATTCCTATTATTGTTATATTCGCCTCGCCTGAGTAGAGTGAATAAATAAATTTATTCACTGGCTCGGCTCACTTTTATTGTTATATTCGCCTCGCCTGAGTAGAGTGAATAAATAAATTTATTCACTGGCTCGGCTCACTTTTATTGTTATATTCGCCACCCGAAGGGTGCCTATAATCAGTAAATAAATTTATTCACTGGCTTGGCTCACTTTTTATTGCTATATTCTCCTTTTACTGTTGTTAATAAAAATTGTTTGCTATTTATTAGTAAATAAATTTACTAGACGCTCACAATTTTTATATTTAGCATTCTAATATAAAAAATTATTTATTATTAATAATGGAAAAAATCACATATAAATAGATAAAAACTTACTTCATCAGTTATAAGCTAATAATTTATAACTTAAAAACAATTCTTATTTTTACTATTTTTTAAGCTGCTCTATTTCATTATAACCTTTTTCTTTAGCTATATCAAAAATAGTTTTACCTTCTTTGTTTACTGCTGAAGTATCTGCTCCATATTCTATAAGTAATTTTACCAATTCTATATTATCTTCTTCAATAGCGGTAAATATTAAGTTTTGAGTTTCTTTGCTGTAAGGATACGTTGTACTTTTAGAATTTACATCCGCTCCATTCTTTATTAAATATTCAGCTATATCAGTAGTTTTATTATCAAATGTTTCATTAAGCAATGAAAATTCTATATTTCTATAATCCGTATAATTCATAGCAGGATCAATACCTTTAGATACTAAATATTTTACTATATCAATACAATCCTTTTGAACAGCCATAGCTATTACTGGTATACCCAACAAATGAGAGTTTTCAATATCAGCACCAGCCTCTGCAAGAAGTTTAAACTTTTCTGCATCACAACTATAATCAAAGAACTTATCTATTATAGTTACTGTTTCATCTTCGCTATCTGGAATGGGATAATCTCTGTAAGCAACAGCACCAGCATTTAGCAATTCCTCAACTATTTTTGTACTGTTTTTATTAGTAGAAAGTACCGCACATGATAAAGCATCATCTTGTTCACAGCGCATTATATTAACATCAGCACCATTTTTTATTAATTCTTTTACAAGTTTTAAATATCCTCTAGAAGAAGCCTCCATTAATGGAGTATATCCATAATCAGCACGTTCATCTATATCTGCTCCGTAAGAAATCAATTCAATGGCCTTTTCTTCTGTAGGAAAATATTGACATGCAAATATTAATGGCGATTCCTTAGTATATTCTGACTGCCAAGCATCTAAAGAAGCTGTATCTTTTACAGATTCAAGTTCTTCAATAGCAAGTAATTCATATATGTCATCTTCATTAGATGCATATCCGTCATAAATATCATCTGTATATAAATTATTAGTTTCTAAAATATTTTTATTATCATTAGAAGTATTATCAATGATATAATTGGTTTCCATATTATTAGTTACTGAATTATTAATTTCTGAACTATACACATCTTTTTTATTTTTACTGTCATTACAGCTAATGATATTAATAAATATCAAAGTTATTAAAATAAATCTATTTTTCATATATCTCTTTTATATCCTTATTATAAATAATCAGCAAACACATATGTACTTTATACCAAGAATTATATTAGTTTTTTATTTATTACTAGCTAACTCACTTTAAAAATAATTATCTTTTATTTTTATTAAAACTTCTTTTATGTAATTTATATCTTCATCATTTATAGTTATTACATATATAAGTACTGAATCTTTTTTTACTTTTGGTATAATAGGTACATCTAAATTATGCATAAACTTAATTACAGACTTTATATCTTTAGGCTTAAAACTTATCGCATAAGACGAATAAAAAGTATCAGGCATAGCACCGCCCCCTGTTTCTATATCTTCTTCAACAACTTCAAAGCCTTCAATATTTTCTATAATATTTAAAGCCTTTTGTTTTATTATTTCCTTATCTATACTTAATAAAGTTTCACAGTATCCTTTGAAATTGCCTTCAGTATTTAATCTTTTTATGATACTTTTTTCTAATATTGACAGTACTGTTTTTCCGCATCTGAAAGCTCTCATTAAAGGATGTTTGTATATTTTTTCTATATATTTTTTCTTTCCTACTATGATTCCAGCTTGCACACTTGAAAACATTTTATCGCCTGAAAAGCATACCAAATCAGCACCGCTTTTTAATGCAGATTTTACATGTTCCTCTTCGCTCATACTTTCATCAAATATTCCAGCCCCCTCATCATAAACTAATGCTATATTATCAGATATAGTTTCTCTTAACTTTTTTAATGAAGGAGATTTTACAAAGCCTCTTATTTTAAAATTGGAGGTATGCACTTTAAGTATCATAGCAGTATTTTCGGTTATAGCTTCTTCATAATCTTTAATATCAACTATATTAGTAGTGCCGACTTCTATAAGTTTAGCTGATGCTTCCTTTAATATATCAGGTACTCTAAAACCCCCGCCTATTTGTACCTGTTCGCCTCTTGAGACTATTACTTCTTTATTACTTGCCAAAGTTTTTAATATTAAAAATACAGCAGCCGCATTATTGTTAACTATCAAAGCATCTTCTGCACCTGTTAACTTACTTAAAAGAGAGTATACAAATTCCCCTCTTATTCCTCTTGATTCATTATTTATATTATATTCAAGATTATTACTGTTTATATTCAATTCTCTTACGCTATCCCAAACTTCCGCATCTATTGGGGATCTTCCCAAATTTGTATGCATTATAGTTCCAGCGGCATTTATAACTTTTTTTATTGGCAGATTTGCTTTCTTTTTTATTTCAATTTCGCATAATTTGATTATATCTTCTTTACTATAATGAAGATTATCATTATTTTTTAATTGAGCTCTTAATTTTTCTAGTGTTTCTCTTATAATATCCGCTGCAATGGGGCGAGAAATAATTTTATGATATGGTTTTATAGATTCATCTTCTAATACTGCATTAGTTTGTATTAGATTAAATTTATTATTCATAATTATTCCGTATTCAAAGTGAAGTGCTTTATAATTTTATCGGAAGAGGCAGGAGTTGAACCTGCCGACGTTGTTATAACGTCCAACGCTTTTGAAGAGCGCGGAGCCCACCGGGACTCATCTGCCTCCATATATTAGAATATAATATATTAATTTTCAGTTTATGTCAATTTTTAACAATACCCAGTATAAGCATATTAAATTAAAAATATTCTATGATTAATTTGATTTTATATTTTAAATAAATTCTGTAATATATTTAATTATATAAAAAATACACTTTAAAATTTTTATTAATAACATAAAATATATAAAAATATTTCGGAGATTAAAATGGATATTAAAGAAGAAATAAAGCCTGAATCTAGCTTTGATAATTTTTTGGCATTAGATATTAGAACAGGTACTATAATAGAGGCAGAAGATTTTCCAAAAGCTAAAAGACCGGCATACAAATTAAAAATTGATTTTGGTAAATTGGGTATAAAGGTTTCATCAGCACAAATAACTAAATTATATAAAAAAGAAGATTTGATAGGAAGACGTATAATTGCTGTAGTTAATTTTCCAAAAAAACAGATAGCCAACTTTTTTTCAGAGTGTTTAGTTTTAGGTGCTGTAAAAGATAATGGAGAAGCTGTATTATTAACTACCAAAGAAGAATGTGAAAACGGTACAGTTATAGGATAATATTGTTTATACTGAAAATTTTTAACTTTGTCAACCGCGAGCTGCGGCACCTTCCCGCACGGCACTGTTTCAACTTATCAAACGCCAACTATACGTGCGGCTGATTACTTATTAATATACAAAAGTTAATAATCTATATTACATGTAAAACATATTTTATTAAAAAATTATTATTGCATTAATTAAAAGTAAAAATTGACAAAATATATTTGTTTAGGTATATATAAATTATAATACGGAGGATATATATGGGCTTACTTAATAGAGAAGATATTGAAACATTACAATCATTTAATACAGATGGCGGCGGATATTTCTATAAAATGCTGAATTATTTGCAAGAGTTTATTGAAAATGGCATCAAAGAAAACAAGTTTACATTAGAAGAAGCTAGAGAGGATTTGGATATTGCTTTATGGTATTCTTATGCCTGTAATAATATAGGCGATTATGAGCATTATTATATGTCTAAAGAGTTTATGAAATACTCTGAGAAAAATGCTAAAGGATGCGGAACTTGGTATTATAGGCATGCTGTAGCATTAATTTACTGCGGAAAATTGGAAGAAGCATTAAAATATTCTGAACAAGGTGTTATTGAAGAGCCTGATTATCCTTGGGGCTGGCTTGAACTTGCTAAATTAAGACTTCATTTCGGAAATAAAGAAAAGGCTGTTGAAGCTAATAATAAAGGATTGGAGCTTGTACCGGGTGATTATGAGTTTTTAAGACAGGCTGAAGAAATAGAAAATTATTATTCTATAGAAGCATTAGAATATCATTACATTAATGAAGAGAGCGATAAAAATTTACTTAAAGGTCTTGATTATGGTGAAGAGAAATTAAATGCTATAGCTTATATATTATGCGATGAAGAAAAATTGCAGGCTATTAAAGATATTATTAATCCTATAGATTGGGAAGCTGATCATCCTTATTGTACTTTTAAATTTTATGTTGCTGATGATTTGGTAGACGGCGTATTTTTAATGAATGAAGCTGCTATATCAAAATTGGATAAAGAATTGATAAAACAATCTATAGAAGAATTAAAAGATGTAAAAAATAAAATAAAAGATGAAGAGAGTTCTAAATTAGTATTTGTAAAATTTAATATTGATTATACGATTGAGGCAGGATTTAAAAACGAAGAAACAGATAAAACTTTTTCATTTAGAAAAATGTTTAATAAAGATTCAGAATATAAAAAGGTTGCAGATGAAATTTTCGATTCTTATGGTATGCCTTTAGATCCTTATTTGGAAGAGCTTCCTAATATTGTTACTTTGTACAAAAAAGAATATGGATTTTTATATTATGCTGAATGCTGGATAAATGAAGATAATATAGTAAAGCATACTGGAATAGTTGGAAGCAGCGGAGATGTTAAAGAATATGAATGCAGTAATCCAAGAGAATATAAAAATTTTTTAGATGATTTTTATAAAGAGTATAATGATTATAAAGTAATTGATAATGAAGATTTATCTTATTTAATTTTGCAATTTGAAATAGAATCTTTTGAAAATGAATTACCTGAAAAATATGCCAATGTTTTAAATAAAATAGGTAATGCTTTGCATTCTGTTTTGAGCTGGAATGTTCTTGGTTCTTTAGATTCTTGGAATGCCGGAGAAACCGAAAATATAAAAGGAAAATATGTTATTAATTTCTTTTCTGTAGTTGTAGATGTTGATATTGCATTCAGACTCATATTAAATGAAGTTGTAGAAGAAATTAAAGATGATATAAATTGCGATCATATAAAAATGGCTTATGTTCCGTATATAGATAATGGAGAAGACTTTACTTTGATATATTCATCAGATGAGAGTACAGATTTTTCTATTTAATTATTTAATATATGTATTGAAAATAATATAAAAAAATGTATAATTTTAATATGAAATTAATATTTATTGGATATATTTATGTCAGATAATAATCAATTGAGTTTTAATGAAGCTTATTGTCATTCTTGCGGAAAACCTATTAAAAAAGAAGCAGAAATATGTCCTTTTTGCGGTGTAAAACAAAGAGAAAAAAAAGTCGATGAAATTTATTGCCGTTCTTGCGGTAAAATAATAAAAAAGGAAGCAGAAATATGTCCTTTTTGCGGTGTAAGACAGAAATATAATAATTACTCCGATAGAAGTTGGCTTACATTATTACTTTTATTTTTATTTTTAGGCGGACTTGGTGTGCATAGATTTTATGCTGGTAAAGTTATATCTGGTATATTATTTGTGCTTACATTATATGGTTTGGGTATATGGGCGATAATTGATTTTATATATATACTTACTAAAAATTTTAAAGATGCTAATGGAAGATACATTAGAAATTGATTAATTGTTATTTTTTAGCTTTTCCATTTGGATTTTTGGAAGTCTCATTTTTATGAACATTTTTCTTTTGAGGCTTTAATTGTTTAAGCTGATTTATTTTCTCTCTTATTTCAATAGCCTTTTCAAATTCTAAGCCGTCTGATGCTTTTTTCATCTCTTTTTCAAGCTCTTTTATATAATCATCGCTTTTCTGTTCAGGGTCAATTTTTACTCTTTCATTAAAGCGTCTGAAATCGAAATGAAGCTCATAAGATGTTTCAACTTTCTCCTCACGTTCAATGATATCCTGTATTTTTTTGATTATTGTTTTAGGAGTAATATTATGTTCTTTATTGTACTCCATCTGTATTTTTCTTCTTCTCTCCGTTTCATCAATGGCAACTTTCATAGCATCGCTTATAGAGTCTGCAAACATTATAACTCTGCCGTTTGCATTTCTTGCTGCACGTCCTATAGTCTGTATTAATGTAGTGGTATTTCTTAAAAATCCTGTTTTATCGGCATCAAGTATTAATATGAGTGATACTTCAGGAACGTCAAGCCCCTCTCTTAAAAGGTTAATTCCCACAAGTACATCAAAAGCACCGAGTCTTAAATCTCTTATAATCTCAACACGTTCTACAGTTTGAATATCTGAATGAAGATAACGAGTTCTTACTCCATTTTCATTTAAATATTTTGTAAGGTCTTCAGCCATTTTTTTTGTAAGTGTTGTTATGAATATTCTTTCA
>CASGDY010000090.1 GCA_949300355.1 uncultured Brachyspira sp. | reverse complement strand
TCATAAACGTATACATTCTGCTTTAAATTATTATACACCTGTGTTATACTTCAAGAAATTAAGGAATACTTAATGCAATATGTCTGGCTCCTGTGCAATTAATTTTATTTTTTAAGTATAGTTACATTTTGTGTACGTTTTAAATTTTAATTAGATTAACAAAATAATTAATTTAATAACTATAAAAAGTATGTAGTAGTAATTAAAAATTGTTTCATAATAAAAAATAATTTGACTTTTAAAAATTAAATTGATTTTATTCCTTTGTAGTTGCTATAACCTGTCTTATTAAAGATAACGATTTATTTGAATTTTTTTCATTTTTAAACATTATATTTACAAATAAACTATCTATTATTGTTAACTCCGATAACCTAGATGATAATGATTCAGACCTATATGCTATCTCATCTGAAGTTGAAACCAGCACTATATTTGCAAGTTTTGCTAAAGGAGAAAGCGGATAACTTGTTATTACTATAATTTTTGCTTTATTTTTTTTTACTGCATTAGCTATCTCTATAGCATGCTTAGTAAGACCAGTATGTGATATTATTATAGCACAATCATTTTCCTTTAATAAAGAAGCATTCATAAGCTGCATATGAAAATCAGTGACATATATACATTTTATAGGAGATCTCAAAAATTTATGATAAGCATCATATGCAACAGCATTTGATCCCCCTAATCCAAAAAAAGCCACTCTATCAGATTCTATTATATATTTTATAGCGTTTTTATATAGTTCTTTATCTATTAATTTTTTTGTATCTTCTATAGCTTTAATATTAGATTCAAATACTTTATGTGTTATTTTTAATTCATCATCTTCTTTTGATATTTTTTCATGTATAGAAGGTTTATATATAGCTCCCTCTTTTAAAATAGCAATTTTGAAATCTTTAAATCCATTAAAACCTAATTTTCTTGTAAATTTAAAAAGTGTAGAATCAGAAATTTTTAATTCAGATGCAATTTCATTTATAGTTTTAATTGAAATATCATTAAAATTATCTAATATATAGTCTGCGATATTTTTCTCAGTAGAATTCATATCTCTATATATAGTTTTAATTCTTATAATAACAGATATATTATTCATAATTAAAAATCCAATATTATTTTTTATTATAATATTAATCATATCACAAAAAAACTTTTTGTAAACTTCTTAAGTTTTGTACAAAAAAATTTTTTTACTATACTATTAAATATATTAATCTTAAATTAGGAAATTAAAAATGGGTGAAAAAGAAAAAAAAATTATAATAGGGACACATGGTAAATTTGGAGAGGAATTAATAAAATCTGCAGAAATGATAATCGGAAATCTAGAAAATATAAAAGTTTTTTCACTTTCAAGCGATATGCTGCCTGAAGAATATTATAATAATATAGAAAATGCTTTAAAAGAACTTCCTGAAAGAACACTATGTTTAACAGATTTATTTGGTGGTACTCCTTGCAACACTTTCATCATGTTATCTAAAAAATATAATAATGAAATTATAACAGGACTTAATTTACCAATGTTAATAGAAGTTTGTGAGAATATTAATACATTAGAAATTGATGAGCTCTTATCCAAGATAGAATATTCTTCAAAAGATAGTATAAAAAATATAAAAAAACTTTTTAATAATAAAAATTAGGAGGTAAAAAATGGCTATTATAAGCATCATACGTTTAGATTTCAGGTTAATTCATGGTCAAGTTATAACCAGATGGATTAAACAAACTGAAGCAAACAAAATATTAATAATTGATGATTCTTTATCAAAGGATGAATTTTTAAGTTCTGTTTACACAATGGCAGCTCCTCCAAATATAGAAGTAATTATAAATGGGGTGGATGAAGCATCAGAAAAATGGAATAGCAATGCTTATGGCAACTCTAAACTATTTGTCTTATTTAAAGATGTAGATTCTGCCTATAGAGCTTTTGAAAAAGGATTTCCTTTTAAAGAACTTCAAATAGGCGGATTAGGAGCAGCTCCAGGAAGAAAAGTTGTATTCGGTCCTATAACTATGGATAATAAGGATTTCAATTCATTAAAAATAATGCATGATAAAGGAGTACATGTATATTTACATCAAGTTCCAAATGATCCAAGTATGGAATTTGAAAAAATTATAGAGAAAAATCTATTTAATATAGAATAGGAGTAATTAATTATGGATAATAATATATTTATAGCTGTTATTTGCGGATTGGTTTATTATATAGCAACATCAAGAATAGGCTACAATACATTATTAATGCCTACAACAATAGTTATAGGTTTTTGTATAGGACTAGCATTAGGAGATGTCAAACAAGGTATTATAATTGGCGGCACTATACAGTTAGTATATCTTGGTATAATATTTGTTGGAGGAAATGCTCCAGCTGATCAAGCACTTGCTGCTTGTATTGCCATACCAATAGCTTTAAAAACAGGTCTTTCAGCTGAAGCTGCAGTAGGTATTGCTGTTCCTTTTGGGGTTTTGGGCGTATTTTTGGATCAAATAAGAAGAACATCAAATTCTATTTGGATACACAAGGCAGATAAATTTGCTGAAGAAGGAAATGAAAATGGAATATTTAGATGTGCCTTCATATATCCATCTATTGTTGCTTTTCTACTAAGATTCATTCCTGTTTTTGCAATAAATTTAGTAGGTGCTGAAGTAGTTACATTTTTAATGAATTCTATGCCTCAATGGATAATTACAGGATTTAGTGTAGCTGGAGGTATACTTCCAGCATTAGGTTTTGCCATAATAATTATGACAATAGGAAGAAAAGAACTTTTCCCATATTTTTTTATGGGATTTTTTGCCGTAGCATATTTAAATATAAATACAATGGCAGCTGCTATATTTGGAAGCTGTATAGGAATATTAAAAATTTACAGTTTGAGAAGTAATAGTAAGGAGGAAAGTATTTTATGAATAATATATTAAATAAATTAGATATAACTAAGGCTTATATAAAATGGTATATGTCCGTAGAACTAAGTAACTCTTATGAAAGACTTCAAGCTTTAGCATTTTGTAATGCAATAGCAAAAGCATTAAAAAAATTATATAAAGATGATGAAGAAGCATATAAAGAAGCTCTAAAAAGACATTTACAATTTTATAATTCTGAAGGAACATTAGGAGCATTGATACATGGTGTAACACTATCTATGGAAGAGCAAAAAGCTATGGGAAATGAAATACCTGGGGAAGTAATAACAGGACTAAAAACAGGGTTAATGGGACCTATAGCTGGTATAGGAGATACTATAGTACCAGGTACTGTAAAACCTATTGTTTTTGCATTGGCTTGCTCATTTGCTTTACAGGGGTCTATATTAGGTGTTTTATTATCATATCTTTTCCCTATTATCGGATTTACAATAGGATATAATTCAATACATTTTGGATATAAACTTGGTAAAGAATCTATAATGAAAGTTATGAAATCTGGATTTATTAATGATATAATAACTGGTTCAAGTATATTGGGGCTTTTTATGATGGGAGCTTTATCTTCTTCTTATGTTAAAATATCTACTCCTTTGAAATTTACCGTAGAAAATTCTGATCCTGTGGTTATTCAGTCTATACTAGATAAAATATTACCTGGTATGCTTCCTTTATGTGCAATTTTTGGAATATATTTTTATTTCAAAAAAAGAGGGCAAAATTATAATAAAGTTATATTTGCTTTACTTGGAATTTCTTTAATTTGTGCTTTTTTAGGAATATTAGCTTAATTAGAGGTATTTATCATGAATATAAAAAATATAAAAATAGATTCTGACAAATATATAGAATCTAAAATGGAAGAACTTTGGAATATTTCTAAATATATACATGAAAATCCAGAGTTGGCTTTCAATGAAAATAAAGCATGTAAAATACAAGTTGATTATTTAGAAAAATATGGGTTTAAAATTCAAACTCCTATAGGAACACTAGATACAGCATTCAAAGCATCTTTTTCAAATTCTGATGAAGATAATATATCTACAATAGCGATAGTATCAGAATATGATGCTTTACCTATTGGACATGCTTGTGGACATAATCTTATAAGTACTTCTGCATTAGGAGCTGCTATAGCATTAAAAAATGCCATGATCAATAATCCTACATTAAAAGGAAATTTAATTGTTATAGGAACACCTGCTGAAGAAGGCGGCGGCAAAATTATATTATTAAAAAATAAAGTTTTTGATAATATAGATGCTGTTTTAATGATGCATCCTACAAGTTTTACACATAGATTAGCAGGTGCTTGCTTATCATCTAATAGATTTGAAATAGAATTTAAAGGAAAATCTGCTCATTCTGGCTCACATCCAGATAACGGTATAAATGCTTTAAGTGCCGCAAATTTATTCCTAACAGGCATAGCTTTTTTAAGACAGCATTTTAAACAAGATTACAGAGTTTCTGTAATTATTAAAGAAGGAGGAGAAGCGGTTGGATTGATACCGGACAAAGTTATTGTTATTGGATCTATGGGAGCTTTTTCACTAACAGATTTAAATATTTTAAAAGAAAGAGTGCAAAAATGTGCTGAAGGTACTGCTTTAGCTTTAGGGTGTGAAGTTGATATAAAAATAAGCGAGGGATATCAAGGAAGAATTCCTAATGAAGTATTATCAAATATTTGTAAAAAAGAACTTATTGACATTGGAGAAAATGTAATGGACGGACTTCCTACAGATTATGGCGGAGAAGATTTAGGTAATGTATCAAGATTTATACCTATTTGCAATCCATATATATCTATTTTTAAAAAATATAAAATATCAAATCATACTGAAGAGTTTAAAAAATTAGCTATATCACAATCAGGTTATGACTGTATAAAAGTGGCTAGTAAAATTATGGCCAGAACTGCAATAGAAATATTTAATGATACATCATATATAACTAGAGCTAAGGAAGAACTTAAAGAAAGATTAAAAAATGATTAAGAGGTAGATATGTGTACAGAAAAAAATGATATAGGTATTTATGGATTAGGTGTTATGGGAAAATCTATAGCATTAAATATTGCTTCAAAAGGTTATAAAGTAGCAATATTTAATTATGAAGATGAACTAACAAAAAAATTTCCTGAAACAAAAAATGTAACCCCATTTTTTAATTTAAATGATTTTATTAGTTCTTTAAAAGACTGTAAAACTGTATTTATAATGGTAACAGCAGGAGAAGCGGTTGATTCTGTTATCAATCAATTAAAAGAGCATTTATCTAAAGATGATATTATTATAGACGGCGGAAATAGTTATTTTAAAGATACAATTAGAAGATTTGAAGAATTAAAAAAAATAGGAATAGATTACTTAGGTGCTGGAATTTCAGGAGGAGAAAAAGGTGCTTTATTAGGACCTAGTATAATGATTTCGGGTAATAAAAAAGCATATGAAAAAATAAAGCATATATTTAATGATATAGCTGCTAAAGCAGAAAAAGATAACAAATCTTGCTGTGCTTATATAGGAGAAAATGGATCAGGACATTATGTAAAAATGGTTCATAATGGAATAGAATATGCTGATATGCAGATAATATCAGAAGCATATTATATTCTTAGAAACGTATTAAAATTATCATTAAAAGAAATTAGCAGTATATTTGAAAAATGGAATCATGGAAAATTAAAATCATATTTAATAGAAATTACATCTAAAATACTCGCAAAAAAAGATGATTTAACAAATGACAATTATTTGATAGATATGATTTTAGATAAAGCAGGAAATAAAGGAACAGGAAAATGGGTTTGTATAGAAAGTTTCAATTTAGGAATACCAATACCTACTATAATAGAAGCAGCTTATTCAAGATTTTTATCTACAAAAAAAGAGGAAAGAATTTTGGCATCGGATATTTTTAAAAAACAAAATAATAGTAATGA
Organism: uncultured Brachyspira sp.; assembly: GCA_949300355.1. Classification (GTDB taxonomy): domain Bacteria; phylum Spirochaetota; class Brachyspiria; order Brachyspirales; family Brachyspiraceae; genus Brachyspira. The sequence continues at coordinate 4,667 of CASGDY010000090.1, read as the reverse complement.
TGTAATAGAAGATTATGCTGACATTATAGATTGCCTAGAAAATGCTATTTATTTTGCAAAGATATCTTGTTATGCCCAAGGTTTTGATTTACTTAAAGAAGCATCTAAAATATATAATTGGAATCTAAATTTGAGCGAAATAGCAGATATATGGAGAGCAGGATGCATAATTAGGGCAAATTTATTACATGAAATAAAAGAAGTATATTCTAATTCAAATATAATAAATTTGATATTTAGTGAAAATTTTAAAGACTATATACTTAATTATCAAAAAGAACTAAGAAAAATTATTTCTTATTCTATTAATAATGGAATTTATATACCATCTATGACAAGTGCAATTACATATTTTGATGGTTATTCATCTAAAAATATGGCGTCTAATTTAATACAAGCACAAAGAGATTATTTTGGAGCTCACAAATATGAGCGTATAGATAGGAAAGGTTTTTTCCATACAAATTGGGATTAATTTTTTCATAAATATTATAATAAAATCTAGATGGATATATAATTCCATTTAGATTTTATTTTTTATATTATCTATTCTCGCTTCTAAATTTTGCCGGATCAGTGAATGGTCGTCTGCCTTGAAATTTTGATAAATAAACTATATTGCTTGCTATAGTTACAAAGCCGTTATCTCCATATTTCATTATGGTTTCTTTGGCTTGCTTGTCTTTCATCATAGGATATGCTAATGGGATATAATCTATAAATAAATGACATAGTATACGTCCGAAAGCATCATAAGAGCCTACGAGCATGCTGACATTCGAGGCATTTTTAATTTTGTTTTCAACATAGGCTTTAACATTGGTTCCATAGTTCTGCTTTAGCTCAGGTGCATCGAGTCCTATGAATCTGTAATAATTATCTTTGTATTTTATAGTGTCTCCGTCTACTACTCTTATAGAATTTTTATCAAGGATTGTTAAATATTTTGATAGCTCTTTATTATAGTTGGAATCTATATTATAAAAATCTTTATTTGTAAATGAGAGAAAAAGTTTTGTATTGTAAGAATCTTTTAGAGTTAAATATTCATAGCTGTTTATATCGTCAATATCCAAAACTACATGGCTATAATGAATTTTAAAAAATCTAAGTTTATCAATCAGCTTATCATCGCTAGCATAAAACATAATATTATCTTTAAAAAATAAAGTATAAAAAATTAGTTTGAACTTGCCTATAAATTTTACGCTTGGAAAATGAGTTTTTATATATTCTTTATCATTTTCAGCATACAATACATAAACTTTATCTCTGTTTTTTATATAATCATATATAATGCTTGCTTTATTATTTTCTATCATACTTATTATTGATTTTGAGTCAATAATTAAATCTTTGCTTTCTTTAAGAGTAGAAGTTTTTATAATAAAAATAAAAGCAAATATTATTATGACAGTATAAATACAAGTTTTTATAATCTTTTCATTTTTTTTATTAGAAGTTCGCATTTAGCTTTTATATCCTCAGAAGATACTATCTCTGTAAGCATGCATAAACTCATAGCTTTATGTTCTATAAGTAAATCCATATTATTTAATTTTATTCCGCCTATACAAACGAAAGGAATATATAAATTTTTAACTACATAATCAAGATAATCAATTCCTGTAGCTTCATTAGCATCAGCTTTAGTATTAGTTGAAAATATAGGCCCTATTCCAATATAATCAGCACTTGTATGAATGGCTTCTTCTGCCTGTTTTTCATTAGTAGTAGAAAGCCCAACTATTTTATCATATCCTACAATTTTTCTTACTACTTCAATAGGCATGTCTTTCTGCCCTATATGAACTCCGTCAGCTTCAACAGCCATTGCCAAATCAGCATAATCATCTATTATAAATAAAGCATCATATTCTTTTGTAAGCTCTCTAATCTTTAAGCATTCTTCATACTTTTCACGCATATATTTATTAGGGTTGTCTTTTTCTCTGTACTGAATGATTTTAATTCCTGCTTCAAGCATTGATTTTACAACTTCTATATTATTTCTCCCATTGGAAAAATCTTCTGCTGTTACACAGTATATTGAATCTTTAAAATATTTTTCTTTTAAAATTTCCCTTCTTTTATTTATATCTTTTGTATTTATTATATCTTGTATACCTTTCATAAATAATTCCTAAAATTTATTTAATTATATTTTATATTTTTTCAAATATTAAGTAAAGTATAAAATTATTCGCACGCAGATCATAGTAATAAATATTAATAGATTAACATTCATATTTTTTTATCAATAAAGAGAAATTGATTAACCGTGCGTTAAATAAATTTTAAATTTAATTAACACTTGGGCGGGTGCTTAAAATTCTAATAAAAGCAGCAAAATAAATAAAAGTTAAAACATCAAAATAAAGTAATGAAGAATAAAGGGGGGGTATGTAAATAAAGTTTTAAAACTTAATTACATTTGCCCACCCTATAGGCTTTTTAATTTTTTCTGATATTTTTGTATTATTTTTCTTTTAAACTTTCAATAGTTATTTTAGCTGCCCACCCATGATTTTTCTAAATTTATTGCTGTTAGTTATTTGTACTTTGGAAGCCAATTTCCATGCTCTTTTATTAAATCACTACATAATGAAACTATATCATCTATTGATAATTCTGCAGATGTATGAGGATCCATCATAGCAGCATGATATATATGTTCCAGCTTTTTAGTCACATGGGCTTCTATTGTAATAAGCTGGACATTTATATTAGTCATATTCATAGCTGCTAATTGAACAGGTAATTTACCAACATAAGTAGGCTGAACACCATTAGAGTCTACAAGACAAGGTACTTCTACACATGCATTTCTGTCCAAATTTTCTATAACTCCATTATTAAGAATATTTCCTCCTATTTTATAAGGCTCATTAGTTAATATCGCATTCATTATAAAAGAGCCGTATTCTTTTGAACGTTTATGATTTAAAAACTCTCCATCTAAAAGATTTTGGCTATCTCTCTTCCAATCTTCTATCTGTTTAATGCATCTTCTAGGATATTCATCTAAAGGTATATTGAATTTATCAATCAATTCAGGATATTTGCTTTTTATAAAGAAAGGATTATACTCGGCATTATGCTCGCTTGATTCTGTACAATAGTATCCAAGCCTTTTAATATATTCAAATCTTACCATATCATTATGCTTTTCATTTTTTTCGTAAACTCTTTTTTTAATTTCCGGATACAAATCATTTCCGTTTTTATCTCTTATATCAAGAAGCCAAGCCATATGATTAATTCCGGCTATAAAATCTTTTATGCCTTCTAGTTTATCTTCCATACCAAGACTTTCTAATAGATCTTTTGAACATACCTGAACACTATGACATAAACCTACAGTTTTAACTCCGGTATATCTTAGCATAAAACCGGTAATCATAGCCATAGGATTAACATAGTTTAAAAGCCAAGCATTAGGAGCATATTCTTCTATATCTCTTGAAATATCTTCAAAGACAGGTAATGTTCTTAAAGTTCTGAATATTCCTCCTATTCCTAAAGTATCAGCAATTGTTTGTCTAAGACCGTATTTTTTTGGTATTTCAAAATCTGTTACAGTACAAGGTTCATACCCTCCAACCTGTATTGCAGTAACTATAAAATCAGCATTCTTTATGGCTTCTTTTCTATTTTCAACACCGCAGTATGATTTAATTTTAGCTCTTCCATTATTTATTCTTTTATTCATAGCTTCAAGCATATCTCCGGATTCTTTTAATCTTATAGGATCTATATCGTATAAAGCTATTTCACTATCTAAAAGACTTTCAGTAAGCATACAATCGCCTAAAACGTTCTTTGCAAATATTGTGCTTCCTGCCCCTATAAATGTTATTTTTGACATAGTTTAATCCTTTTTTTTATTTATAAGCTAATTAATATAATAATTTTATAACTTTATAATTTTATTTTAAATCCCCGCCCTTTAATTTTTTTAATTTATTTTGAATTTTTTATTTTTCATTTTTTTTATTGTTTATTTAGAATTTATAGCACCCGCCCAAGATTTTTTTAAACTTATTGCATATTCAGCGCACGCATAATAAAATTATAAATGTAAATAGATTAATAATAATATTTTCATTATATAGAAAGTGCCGTTTACCGTGCGTTAAATAGAATTTTAAACTTAATAAAAACTTGTAGGATATATAATTTAATTTTTTAAAGTATCAATAGAAATTAATATTTATTTTTATATCAACTTTTCCCGGACTTCGTCAAAGTTGCAAAAGTACATATTATTTTAATTTTTTATAAATATAAATTGATGATAATAGCATTTAAATTATATATAAAATGTAGCTTACCATACATCAAATAAAATTTTATTAATAGATTTATTTTTTTAGATTATAAAAACAAACAGTTTTTACAACATTTTCTGTTATCTCAATTATCTATAATCAAATAGAAAAAAAGAATAAATGATATAGAATCAGGAAAAGAAGTAGAAACAGCATACATTTTTTAATTATGGTATAGAGAGTATAAACAATATTGGAAAAGAGAAATACTATTTAAATAATAAAAATATTGATAAATAATCAAGGTAAATCATTAAAAACCAAAATTTGATAATAATTATTAACAAACTTATTCCATAAAATAAATAATATGAATATATAAATTTAAAATAATGA
>CASGDY010000089.1 GCA_949300355.1 uncultured Brachyspira sp. | reverse complement strand
AAAATAAAAAAATTGTAAAATGATATACATTTTTTATAAATAATATATATAATATTTATTATTGAAATATATTGTTAGGAATGAATAATAATGACTATATTGGTGTATTCTATGCCGTTTCTGCTTTATTTATGTTCAAGCATATTCAGTACGGTTTTAGTTATAAATGCTTCTATGTCTGGGGCTACTCCTTTTTTTGTATCATTGCTTGGGGTTTCTTATGGTATGGGCATGATGCTTACAGCAGGAACTTTCTCGCGTATAAAAATACAAAAGAAATATTATACCAACTTAATATATGTTGAAGCGGTACTTCAGCTTATTATTGCTGCAGCATGTTTAATATTTCTTCCGCCTGAAATGTCTTTATTTTATTCATTTTTATACGGATGCTGTGCTACTATATTTTTCGTATGCTTTCAATCATCATTAGATGTGGTATCAAAAGATTTGCCTGTTACATTAAGCGGGGCTTTATTTATATTTTCTTGGTCTTTGGGTTTTGCTGTAGGTCCTACTATTACAGGTTTTATATATGAGTTTGATTATAAATTAGGTTTTTACTTTGTTATAGTAGTAAGCGTAATAATGTTTATACTATTTTATCTTTCAAGGCATTTGAGATTTAAGGCCAATAACAAAAAGATAAAATGGAATATGCATTTCATGCGTGCTCCTAGATATAAAGTGCATATAGGCTGGCTTGTAATATTTGTAGGTGCTATGGTGCTTCATACTTTAAGGTTCATGTTTCTTGATTATGGAATAAAGGTAATCGGTTTTTCTGAGGCAGATTCCTCTTTATTAGTTGGAAGTTTATCAGCTTTTATGGCTGTAGGTTCTTTATCATCTGCTTTTTGTTTGAGATTTTTGGAGAAAAAGAGAGTATTTACTATAGTAGGTCTTCTTACTCCTGCAGCTTTGCTTTTAATAACATTCACTAGGAATTTCTGGTTATTTTTGATAGCATTTATGTTTTTAGGTTTTGTAAGCGGTTTCGGTTATTTCTTTGGACTTTATTATGCTTTAGCGGATCAGGACAACGCTCCTAGAAATGTTGCTGTTAATGAGGCTTTGACAGGGGTTGCTGCTTTATTCATACCTTTTGTAATGGGTTATTTAGCTTCTAATTTTTCTTATTTTGTGGGATTTTTATTTATGATGACTGTATCTTTAATATGCTACATTATAGCGATATACACTATGTGGCAGAAGAAAAGAACTGCTTTGCTTAAAGAAAAATTCAAGAAGATGATAGACGATATAGACAGTAAATATATAAACAAAACTATTTAATATATTAATTATTATTTTTATATTTATGAATTTAATTAGAAGTATAAATTTTTGACAAAATCATTATTTTATTATAATATTTACAATATATGATAAAAATATGGTTATTATATATGTATGAAAGTAAAAATAAATAATGAAGTTTTAAAATGGGCAAGAGAAAGCGTTAATCTATCAATTGATGAAGTTATTGATAAAATTAAAATGAAAACTTTTACTAAAGATGATTTGGTGAAATTAGAAAATGGTGAACAATTGCCTGATTTAAATCTTGCAAAGAAGTTAGCTAAATTATACGGTATTTCATTTGCCGTTTTATATATGACATCTATCCCAAAAAATATTCAGCCTAAAATTAATGATTTTAGGCAATTAGATAGTAAGCTATCAAGAAATGCTATATTTTTAATGAGAAAATTAATTAATCATCAAGAATGGGTTAAGAATTATTTAATTTCAAATAATTCAAAGGAACTAGATTTTGTTGGTATAATTTCCATAAATACTAAAGTGGAAGATGCTATATTTAAAATTCAGGATGCATTAAATATAAAAGTAAATTTTGATAAAGATAGTAAATATAATTTTGATAATATCAAAGAATTATTAGAAAATAATAATATTTTTGTATCTGTTGGTAATTCTTATAATTTTAATTATCATTCTTTTGTAGAAGTTAAAGAAATTAGAGGATTTGCTATAGCTGATAAAATAGCTCCATTTATATTCGTAAACTCTTCTGATACAGATAATGCCAAGTTATTTACTTTAATTCATGAATTAGTTCATATTTTTATAGGAGAAACAGGAATATCTGACATAGCATTTACTAATATAAATAAACAAAATAAAATAGAGAAATATTGTAATAAGGTGGCTTCTGAATTTTTACTACCTGAAAATATATTTAATGATTATTGGAGTAATTTTATTAGTGAAAATATAGAAGAAAAAATATCTTTTATTTCTTCAAAATTGCCTGTTAGTAAATTGTCTATTCTAGTAAAAGCAAAATATTTTGGATATGTAGAAGAAAATATATTTGATGAATTATTTAATAAATTTTCAAAAGTAAAATTTAAAAATAAAATATTGAGTGGACAGCCAGATCCTTATTATATAAAAAGAAATTTAAATACTAAAAAATTTAGTAATTATGTATTAGATGCTTATTATGATAACAACATTACTTTAAAAGATACTTGTAATTTATTGTCTATTAAGCCATATAAATTAGAAAAATATATTAAAAGGATACAATAAATGAAGTATCATTATTGTTTAGATAGTAATTTTTTTATAGAATCATGGAATGTTTATTATTCCCCTGATGTATTTATTGATTTTTGGGATAAATTAAAAGATATGGCAGAAAATAAAATATGTTATATTACCCAAGAAGTTTTTGAAGAACTAGTATCCGGAGATAATAATAAAGAAGATTTATTAAAAGAATATATAAAAAATAATAAAAAAATATTTGTATATGAATACAATGAAGAAATAGAGATTATATTTATTGGATTAATAGAAGATCCTGATATTGTTAAATTGCTAGATAATAAGAATAATAAAAACGGGGCTGATGTATTGATATTAGCTTATGCTAAATATTTTGATTCAACAGTTGTAACTAGAGATAGTGCTTTAATAAATATTTGTAAAAAATATAACATTAGATATTTACTTCCACATAAGTTTATAAAAGAAAATAATATCAAATTTATAATACAGAAATGATATTCATAATTAACTATCAAAATAAATTATATAAAATGAAAAAATTAAACCTTATATAGTTACTATGTTTAATACTATATAACAATAAAAAATCAATGAATAACATATTGAATAAAATCAAAAATATAATATAGTTTTTAATCATTAAAATTAAATATTAGAGGAATTATCATGAAAGTTTTTATTAGTGCGGATATCGAAGGAATTACTACAACTACACAATGGCCTGATACAGATGCAGGAAGTTTAACTTATAAAGAACATACGCTTCAAATGACTAAAGAAGTTAAAGCAGCATGTGAGGGAGCTATTGATGCAGGAGCAAAAGAAATATTTGTAAAAGATGCCCATGACTCTGCTATGAATATAGATCAAACTGCTTTGCCTGAATGCGTGAAAATACATAGAAGATGGAGCGGAGATCCTTATTCTATGGTAGAAGGTATTGATGAGAGCTTTGATGCTGTAATGTTTATAGGATATCATAATGCTGCTTCTATTGGAAATAATCCGCTTTCACATACTATGAATACTAGAAATGTTTATGTGAAGCTTAATGAAGTTTTGGCAAGCGAGTTTATGTTTTTTAGTTATGCTGCAGCTTATAGAAAAGTACCTACAGTATTTTTGTCAGGCGATAAGGGATTATGCGAAGTTGCACAAAATATGCAGCCTAATCACCCTAATTTAGTAACGCTTCCAGTTAAAGAAGGCATAGGTTATTCTACTATCAATTATTCACCTAATTTGATGGTTAAGATGATTAAAGAGAAAACTAAAGAGGCTTTGAGTCAGGATTTTAAGGGTAAATTATTAAAATTGCCTAATAATTTCAAATTAGAGGTATGTTATAAGGAACATGGATACGCTCATAAAGTATCATTTTATCCCGGAGCGAAAAAAATTAATGATACTACGGTAATTTTTGAAAATAATGACTATTATGAAATACTAAGAGCCTTGAAATTTATATTATAAAATAATATAATATAGGAATCCGATAACTTATGAAAGCCCCCTTAAAAAGCAGCATTCTTTTAAGGAGGCTTTTTTATTATAAATATATTTAAAAGTTTTGGTAAAGTTTGGGAAAAGTTTATGGCAGAGATTTGGGATATATACGATATTAATAAAAATAAAACAGGAAGATTTCATCAGCGAGGAATACCTTTAAATAAAAATGATTATCATATAGTTATACATGCTTGGGTAGTTAATAGTAATGATGAAGTTATAATCACAAAAAGACATAAGAGTAAAAAAGTATGTCCTAATATGTGGGAATGTACAGAAGGTTCTATATTAGCCGGAGAGGATAGTGCTGACGGAGCTTTAAGAGAGCTTGAAGAAGAGATTGGATTATCATTTAAAAAAGATGAAGCTGTGTTTTTAACTTCTTTCGTACTTGAGTTTTCAAATACGATAGTAGATTCTTATATGTTTAGAAGAGATGTTAATATTGAGGATTTAGTGTTGCAGGAAAATGAAGTTAGTGATGCTATGATAGTAAATAGAGAAAAATATTTAGAGATGTGTAAAAGAGGAGAGATAATTTCTTCTATAAGATATTTCTATGATATTTATGATAAATTAAATAATAAGTAAGCAGATTAAGTAAATTAGGAATAAAGATGAAAGTATTGATATTAACAGTAGGTCCTCAGGGAAGCGGTAAAAGTTATACTATAAAAAAAGCTAATCTTGATTATTACAGTGTAAGTTCTGATAATTTAAGAATATTATATTCAGGTGTTTTTCCAGACGGTTATAATGGACTTTCTATTTCTGAAAAAGACAATGCTTATATTTGGAATAATTTAATATTAAGCATATTAGAAAATAGATTCAGATTAGGGCAATTTACCATATTGGATAGTACAGGGCTTTTCAATCTTAATAGTATTACAGAACTTGCTAAAACATATGGATATAGAATTGCAGCTGTTTTATTTGATCATTTATCGCTTAAAGAATGTATTGAGAATGTGAAAAAAAGAGAGGTAGGCTCTAATATACCGGAAGAAGTTATTCAGGACTTTTTTATGCGTATGAAAAATTTCAAATTGAGCGGTGCTAATATTTTTAAAGCTTCAGATTATGACAGTGCAGAAACTGCATTGCTTGAAGCCTGTAAATGGGATAGCTTTTATCTTAATGAAACAGAATTTGAAAAGTATGATAATATAAAAGTGATACCTGATTTGCATGGCGAATATGATGTATTTAGAAAATTTTTAGAGAAAGAAAATTATTTTCAGGATAAAAAAACAGCTTATATATTTGTGGGCGATTTAATAGATAGAGGCTCAAAGTCAAAAGAATTACTTGATTATTTTCTTAATAATGATGTAGGAAGCAATGTTTATTTTATAGAAGGCAATCATGACGTAAATTTGAATTTCTTTGCAAACGATATGAAAGTTACAAGTCAGGAGTTTCATAAAACAACATACAAGGAAATAAAAAAAGCATTTATCGGTATTGGAGAAGAAAAAGTATTAGATGAAATAGAGTTAAATAATTATAAAAAGAAAATAAGAAATTTTTATAAAAAGTTCAGACTTTATTATTTTTTCACTTTTAAAGGAAAGAAATTTTTTATCAATCATGCAGGCATAGATAAAATGTATGAGCATATACCAGCTTCACTTTTAAATGGAGTTGTAACTTACGGATATAGAGAAGATGATGACAGTTATAAATCTTATATAGAAGTGGGAAATAAATTTAAAAATAATCATTCAGATATTATTCAGATATTCGGACATAGAAATGTGCTTCAGGAGGAATTGGAAGATAATCTATGCAAAATAAATGATAATGCCTATTGTATAGAAAACTCTGCGGAATACGGAGAGGATTTAATTATTCTTAATTTAAAAGACATGTCTATTGAAAGTTATAAAAATGATAAAGAAATTAATAATCTATTTGATAAAGAAAAAACTGACAGCGAGCTTGTTCGTCATAAATATTATGATACAGTTTATTCTACTAATTTTTCAGACAGAGTATTCTATAAAAGATTATGGAATGAACAAACTATCAAAGCTAGAGGATTATACAGATACAATGAAACAAATGAAATTGCGGGAAGAAGTTATGATAAATTCTTTAATTATGATGAAGTAAAAGAAACGAAATTAAAAGCCTTACAAAATAATATAAAGTTCCCTGTGAGTGTTTATAAAAAATATAATGGATATTTGTTTTTAGTATTTTTAGATAAAACTAGAGATGAACTTATATATGCAACCAAAAGTTCTATAGGCACAGCAATGGCTTCTTGGGCAGAAAGTTTATTAAGTGAAGAAAATAAAAACTTTATAAAAGAATATTGTAAGAAAAATAATACAACATTTGTTTTTGAATGCATACATTTAAAAGATTCGGCACATCCTATAGTTTATAATGAATCATTTTTGATTTTGCTTGATGTGATATACAATGAAGAGAGTTTCAGAAAACTTTCTTATGAAGAATTATCAAGCAAAGAAATAACAGAACAATTTAAAGTTAAAGAGAGAATAGAAATATTTGAAGCTCCAAAATCTAATATTTCAAAAGATGAGTATAATCAATATATAGAACAAATGATTCATAAATATGTTGATGATTTTAGTATAGATTATGAAGGTGTAGTATTTGAAGATGCGAATAAATTTATGGTAAAAGTGAAATGTCCTTTTTATATCATCAAAAAGGCATTAAGAACTGAATCAATGCGTTTGAATAGATTAAGCTATTCTTTGAATATTCATTATCCTAATAATCATGTTATTTTTGTGGGAAATAAAATATTTTTAAAGTACAAAAGAGAAAATAAATTAAAAGAGTGGAGAAGTTTGGAAGTATCAGAAGTTGTAGAAGCCTATAATGAAGTTTTGAGTGAGTTAAAATAATAATTTCTTAATTATCGCTTTAAAAAATTAAATCATAACTAATATTTAATTTTATACTAATATCAAAAATAATAAAAAAATAATAAATTCATTTAATAGTTTTTTAACTTAAATAAAACTTTGGCGGGTTCTATATTTTCTAATTAGATTTTAAAAAATAGCTAAATTAAAAATTACAAATTATAGCTTTAAAAGAAAAAGGGCGGGGTATGTAATTAAATTTTAAAACCTAAATTACATTTTCCGACCCTTTATATTTATAGTTTGAATCTGCCATTAAAACTATTATTTATTATTATTGCTAATAAAAATTGTTCGCATAGATACTCCGACAAGCAAACTTGCCGGACGCTCACAATTTTTATAATTAGCTTTATAATATTTAAAACTATTATTTTTCATTGTTGCTAAATTAGAATTTATAGCTGCCCGCCAAATATTTTTTTAAATTTATTGTCTGATTACCGCCCATATAATAGAAAATATATTTTTTATTTTATATCATGCTTCTTACAGAAATTGTCAGCAGCTTCCATATTAAGAAAAGCCAATTTTTTAAGCCCCTCTGATATTATATGCTTTATATGTTCATTAGCTAAATCATAAGCCTTATCAAAATCATCTTCTGATTCTTTAACTAATTTATTATATTCATCTTCATTTATTTTATCTTTTTTTGTATATGCAGTTTTAGATTTGGATATTCCTCTGTTGAAATAGCTTTCAGAATAATTCGGATTTAATTTTATAGCCTGATCATAATAAAGTATAGCCTCATCATATATACCCAAATGATTAAGAGCAACCGCTTTATTGTAATATGCATCGGCAATATTTTTGTCTAATTCTAAAACTTTGTCAAAATCTTTAATTGCCTCCTGATATGCTTCCATAGTCATGGCAATTATTCCTCTATTTAAATATGCCTTTGTATATTTAGGATTTATCTTTATTAATTCATCAAAGTCTTCTACAGCACCTTTATAATCTTTTATATGAAACTTGGCATTTGCCCTGTTGAAATATCCGTCTGCAAATTCTCTGTTAATATGAATTGCATTTGTATAATCATCTATAGCTTCATTAAAATTGCCGAGCTTTTCTTTGACATTTCCTCTGTTATTATATGCATCGATAAAATGAGAATTATATTCTATAGCTTTGTCATAATCTTTTATAGCTTCTTTATATTCACCCAATGCATTTTTTGACAATGCTCTGTTATAATATGCATCAGCGAAATGCGGATAAACTTCAATAGCTTTGTTATAATCTTCTATAGCACCTTTATAATCTTTAGCACTTGCTTTTGTATTTGCTCTTACATAATAAGCCTCTTCAAGATTATAATTAAGCTCTATTGTCTTATCAAAATCTTTTAGAGCTTCTTCTATATTTCCCAAACTTCTGTTCATTATTCCTCTATTATAGTATGCTGCTGCAAATTTATCATTTAGTTTTATAGTCCAAGTATAATCTTCTACAGCACTTTTATATGAGTCTTCATCATTTATATTTGCCTTAGCATTTGCTCTGTTATAATATGCTTCGTAAATAGTTGAATCTAATTTTATAACTTCAGAAAAGTATTCTATTGCTAATTTATAATTTTTACTTTTAAAAGCATCATAAGCTTTATTAAAAAAGTTTTTAATATTTTTTTCACTCATAAATGAAAACCTTGTATAATGTATTAAATTATTATTTTATAATATATTTAATATCGAAAAAACTCAATTATAAATATAGCAAAATATATACCACTTGAAAGAATATCATAAATAAAATATACTATTTTAGAATATTAGAATATATTATTTTGTTATTATAAATAAGTGATAAAGATAAATGATGGATATAAATAACTTAAATACAACAATATTAGAGCTTTTAAAATTAAGAGGCATAACTTCCAAAGAAGATATTTATGATTTCTTTTTTCAGGATATATATTCATTATCTAATCCTTTTAATATAAGGGATATTAATGTATTTGTAGACAGAGTAAAAGAAGCTATAGATAATGATGAGAAGATATTAGTATATGGAGATAAAGATGCAGACGGCATAACAGCAGCATCTATTATATATAATACATTGAAAGTAGTAACAAAGAATGTTGAAGCATTCGTACCTAATCATACAACAGGATACGGACTTTCTAAGGCGGTTATAGAGGAATATGCTAATTCAGGAGTAAGCCTTATTATAACAGTGGACTGCGGAATATCTAATGCTGAAGAAGTAGAGTTTGCAAGGGATTTATCAATAGATATTATAGTAACTGATCACCATGATATACCGGAAATACTTCCAAATGCTTATGCTGTATTTAATCCTAAGATTTCAAATACCGGTTTTGTATCAAAAAACTTTTCAGGCTGTGCGGTTGCTTTTAAGCTTATGCAGGCTTTTGTGTTTTCTTATACCAAGCTATACAATAAGGATATAATAGTATTGGATTATGAGATTGATAAGTCAAAAAATGTATTGAAAAGAATAAGAGCTTTGAAATCTACTAATTTCGTTATAAGCGATGAGGTGTTTGGCTTTGAGCTTATTAATGATAATAATTGCTATAAGTCAATATATGCTGATTATTATGATGAACTTATGAGCGAAGATGAGGTGCTAGAAGAGCTTGCTACTTATATGTTTGAGGGTGATGGCTGTGTATTAGTGCTTACAGGAGGAGAGGAGAGATTAAAGAAACTTCTTAATTTCTATGAAAGGTATGAGATATATTTACCTGAATATGATAATGTATATGATCTTCTTCAATTAGGTGCTAAATATGGTAATGTTAATATAAAAACTACAAAGACTTTAGATGATTTTGCTTTGGCACTTAATGTTAATATTTATAGATATGATGATATAGCGTATAGAGATTTAATTATAAAAATGGAAATATTCAGAAGACTATTTTATATAAGTCAGAAACAGCTTCAAAGTTATATAAAGAAAAAGTCTATACTTGTATTATTTGGAAGCGTTGCTGATGTTGTGCCTCTTATAGAAGAGAATAGGGCTTATGTGAAATGTGCTTTAAAGGAATTAGAAAAGCCTAGTCATATAAGATACAATATCATACTTGAAAGAATAAATTTATTGAATACAAAGATAGATACTCAGGCTATAAGCTGGAGGCTGGCTCCTTTTATAAATGCGGCAGGAAGAATGGGAAGCCCTGAAACAGCTTTGAAGCTTCTTACTTGTGAGATAAAAGAAGAAGCTATAACTTTATCAAATGAAGTTTATAATATGAATGAGACTAGAAAATCTTTGACAGAGTCTAATTTCAGTATTGTAAATGAATATATAAAGACTAATAGCTGTTTAAAGCTTCCTATTATAGTTGTTAAAAGTAAAAAGATAGAGCAGGGGCTTACAGGACTCATTGCCGGAAAGGTATTGAGCGAATATGGTAAAACCGCTGTGATTATGCATGAGAGTGATGATGGTATTTGTATAGGAAGCATAAGGAGTATGGGAGAAGATAATGCAAGAGATATGCTTGAATATGCTAATGCTTATTTAACTAAATTCGGAGGTCATAAAAATGCTGCCGGATTTACTTTGAATACTGATAATTTTGATAAGTTCCAAAGTAAAATAATAAAGTATGCATCGAGTCAGAATTTCCAAACAGAA
>CASGDY010000088.1 GCA_949300355.1 uncultured Brachyspira sp. | reverse complement strand
ATTTTTTATTATATTATTATTAACTATATAAATAATAAAAAATGGAGATGGTATATGAAATACAATGAAATAAATATTGAGGGTATAGAAAAGTTAATGGATATATTCTATGCTAGAATTAGAACACATGAGCAATTAGGACCTATATTTAATGGGGCAGTTGGTATTGATGATGCTTCTTGGGAAAGACATAAAGAAAAAATAGCTAAATTTTGGAAAACTATGCTTTTGAATGAAAATTTGTATATGGGAAATCCTGTACAGCCTCATATTAATTTACTTCCTTTTGATATTAAACTTTTTGATGTTTGGCTTGATTTGTTTAAAGAATGTTTGAATCAAGTATTTGAAGAAAAAGCATCTGAGCATTTCTATGAAGTTGCATGTAATATAGCTAGAAATTTTAAAGCTGTATTATTCCAGCAGTAAATAATATTTTAAAGCGGAGGATAATTCTGTAATTATGGATTATCCTTTCTCTTTATACATTAGATATATTCTTCCTAATCTTTTCTAATATTGATCTGAATTTATCTGCATCTTCCTCGCTTAATTCTTTTACTATGTTTTCTAAAACTTGATTTTCATAATTTTTTATAATGGGAAGATTTTTTTTGGCTTTATCTGTAAGGAATAATGAAAAAGCTCTTCTATCTAGTTTATTTTCTTCTCTTTTTATGAAAGATTTTATTTCTAACTTATCTATCATAGCTTTAACAGTATTCTGATCTTTATCGAGCCTTAATGATAATTCTTTTTGAGATATTCCTTCCTCTTTAGCAAGCTCTTTCAATACTATCAACTGTTCTGGTGTAATATCAAATTCATTTATTTGTCTCTCTATATACTGATATATTTTTCTAGCAGTATAACAAACTTCATATCCTATATTTTTAATATTAAACTCCTAATAAAAAATGCTATCATAAATTATTATTATGATAGCATATATTTTATTTTTTGTTAAATAATTATTTTATTTATTTAATTCTTTTTCAGCTCTTTCTATTAAAGAGTTTAAATATTTTTCCATATTTTCTTTTGACATAATGAATGGATTTTGTTCATTTGCTTTTAGATTTCCTGCTTTTTCTAAATTAGCATATCCATTATCTGCAAATAAATGAGCTGTTAATGATACAGATGCATTTCTTGCCATAGCTTCTTTCTTAAAATATTCAGCTGAAGTTTTATATTTTGATATTAAATTTCTATCTTTTGGAAGTCCTGTTCCTCCCCAAAGTACAGCGGTATATTCTTTTCCTCTAAATTTTACCGGAAATATAAAAGAAGTGCATCCGGCAGTATGTCCTGGTGTTTCCAATATAGTTATGCTTGTATCTCCAAGTTTTATTATATCTTTATCTTTTGAATATATATCAACTTTTGTTTTTGGAGAGCGAGGAGAATTTGCTCCTGTGTTTAAATTATACATTAAATCAGTGTCTGTTTTTGTAAGTATAACTTTAGCTCCGTATTTTTCTTTTAGATATTTAGCCCCGCCGTAATGGTCTCCATGTCCATGACTTAATATTATGTACTTTAAATTTTTTGGGTCTAATCCGAAGCCTTTAATGCCTTCTTCTATAAGTTTAGCATCTCTGTCGTCCCACATAGAATCTATTAATATTAATCCGTCTGATGTAGTTATTACCCAAGCGACAACACTCACCGAACCTATGCAGTATACATTATCAAATACTTTTGTAGGTTTTAAAGGAGTATTATCGTTTAGGTAATCCATTGGAGTTTTTTCAGCTGCAAAAACTGAAAAAATTAATATTAAATAAATGAAAAAAGTTTTTTGCCAAAATAACATCAATTTTTCTACCTCCTTATGTAATTTATTTGTAAATAATAATATGTATACATATTATTATCAATATGAATAATTGTTTTTTTATTAAAAAAAAATAAAAAAATTACAATATTGATTATTATAATAATATTTTATATATGTTATAATAATGCAATCTTATGGTTGGGAAAGTATTATGTTAAGAAAGTCATTAATTATAATTTTTCTTTTTATTGCAGGTATTTTATATTCTCAGGAATCGCAAGACCCTCCTGTAAGCATACCAATAATAAAAGCTATAGCTAATAATGATATTAAAACTTTGCAGAAATTGATAAAAGATGGTGCTGATGTAAATATTAGAGATGCTGAAGGCAATACTCCTCTCATATGGGCTTCTCTTCTTGGTTTTGATAAGATTGTAGAGGAACTTTTATCAAATAATGCTGATATTAATATGGGTAATAGTTTTGGAAATACTCCTGTAATGGCTGCTGTACTAGAGGGAAAAAGCAGTACTGTAAGAATTTTAATATCAAAAGGTGCTGATTTAAATTTAAAAAATAAAGACGGTTGGACTGCTGTAATGTGGGCTTGTGTTAATGGTAATTTGTCTGTTCTTAAAATGCTTGTTAATGCAAGGGCTGATGTTAATATAAAAGATATCAATGGAAGTACTCCTTTAATGGTGGCATCAGACAGCGGATATGCTGATATAGTTAAAGAACTCATAAAATTAGATGCTGATGTTAATGAAAAAAATAATTTCGGAGATACTGCAATAATGATGGGGGCTATTATTGGAGATGTTTCTATTGTAAGAGAATTAATCAAAGCAGGTGCCAATATAAATGAAAAAGGTTCTAATGGCGGATCTGCTTTAATATATGCAGCAAGATTTGGAAGAACAGATGTGGTAAGAGAATTATTAAAAAATAATGCTGATATTAATATAACAGCTGATGATGGTACTTCTCCTATATTAGCTGCATGTATAGATGGACATAGTGATATTGTGAGAGAATTAATAAAGAATAAAGCTGATATTAATAAAGCTGATAATGTGGGATATCGTCCATTGATAGTTTCTGCCATAGAGGATCATATAGTAATAGTTGAAACTTTATTAGAAGCAGGTGCTGATATTGAAGCTACCACTAATGAAGGATATACAGCATTAATGGGGGCTGCTATTAGAGGAAACTTAGAAATGGCACAGGTTTTACTAGATGCTGGAGCTGATATAAATCATAAAGCATCTGATGGAAAGACGGCATTAAGTATGGCTGAGGAAAAAGAACAGGAAGAGATGGTTAATTTTCTTAAAGCCAATGGAGCAAAATAATTTTTTTATATCAGAAATAAAAATGTAAAAAGTAAGTTAGTTTATTATAAGCTTATTGTAGATACATAAAATATTAATAATAATATTGATTAAATAATTTATTTGATGTTTATATATGTGTTTTACAACAATTAAAATTATGATTTTTAATCATTCATTATGATTAATGGGTATTGTTTTTTTACTGATTAATAATATAATATTATTCACAATAAAAAATAATTAGGATATTAATGTTTAAAGACAGCAATATAACAACTCAGGATTTACTTAGATCCGTAAGACAGATAGAAATAAAAACTTCAAAAATAGTTAACTCTTATTTTGCAGGACAGTATCATTCCGCTTTCAAAGGTCAGGGTATAGAGTTTGATGAAGTAAGAAAATATACTATAGGCGATGATGTAAGAGCTATGGATTGGAAGGTTAGTGCTAGATATAATGAGCCTTTCATCAAACGTTTCAGAGAGGAGCGTGAACTTAGCGTTGTAATACTTGCAGATTTTTCAGCTTCTACAGATTTCGGATTCACTAAAACAAAGCATAATCTAATAGTGGAGCTTAGTGCTTTGCTTAGCTTTTCTGCATTAAAAAATAATGATAAAGTGGGACTTTTAATCTTTACCGATACTGTAGAAAAATTTATTCCTTTAAACAAAGGAAAAAATCATGTGCTTAGAATAATAAGAGAGCTTATAGAATTTGATCCTAAAAGTACGCAGACTGATGTCGCCAGTGCATTAGAATATTTTAACAGAATACAAAAAAGAGACAGCATTACTTTTTTAATCACAGATGCCTGTTCAGAACTTCCAAAAAAAGAAATAGATATTACAAGAAAACGACATGATTTTATAGTATGTTTGGTTAATGATAGATTAGAGTATCATCTTCCTAATTTGGGAGGTACTTTAGTATTGTCCGATTTAGAAAATAATGATTATGTATACTTTGATATGTCTAATAAAAAAATAAGGGAAGAATATCTTAATGAGCAGAATAGAATCATGGAAGAAAGACTTGATTTTTTAAAAAGAAACTCTATAGAGCGTATAATTCTTGATACTTCCAGTGATTATGTTAATGATGTAATGAAGTTTTTTGTCAAAAGAAGAAGGTAAATTTTAGGATTTATTATGACAAAAGATATGACTGTTGGAAGTCCATTTAAAACTATAATATATTTCTCAATACCAATGCTTATAGGAGGAATATTTCAGCAGTTTTATAGTATTGCTGACACTATTATAATAGGGAAATTTGCAGGCTCTAGGGCTTTAGCTTCTATAGGAGCAACAACTTCCACTATGTTTTTCTTTCTATCTTTTGCTATAGGTTTTACAAATGCTTTTTCTATAGTTATGGGACAATTCTTCGGTGCTAAAAATGAAATTATGCTTAAAAGGACTTTTTTAAATTCTATTTATCTAACATTAGTAAGTTCTTTAATGCTTTTAATATTTGGATTGTTTTTTTCAAAGCCTTTGATGATTCTTTTGAAAACTCCTAATGATATAATAGAGAATTCTATAATTTATTTAAAAATATGTATAGGGTTATCATTCGGACTGCTTTTTTATAATGGGGCAGCAAGTATATTGAGGGCTTTGGGAGACAGTAAAACTCCTTTGTATTTTTTAATACTTACAACTATACTTAATGTTATATTAGATTTAATTTTCGTTGTTTTATTAGATATGAATGTGACAGGCGTTGCAATAGCTACTGTAATATCTCAAATGATTTCAGCTTTTTTAAGCATACTCTATATTGTGAAGAAATTTCCTATTTTGAAACTTACCAAAAATGATATTGTATTTGATGCAGATAATTTATTTATGATAATTAAAATGGGCATATCTATGAGCATACAAGCCATATTTTTATCAGTAGGTGAAATGATTATAAGCGGTATAGTTAATACTTTCGGTACTAATGTTGTTGCATCATATACTACAGGAAACAGAATAAATCAATTTGCTTCTATGGCATTTTTTGTTATTTCTGAAGCTTTTGCTGTATATACTGCACAAAATTTCGGAGCTGGCAAAATTGATAGAATAAAAGATGGTTTTAAAAACATAATATTACTTTCTTTATCAATTAGCATATTGGCCGCTATAATAATATTTTTATTCGGTGATAATTTAGTGAGGATATTTATATCAAGCAAAGATGAATATATAGATGTAATATCAGAAATATGTAAGGGTTATTTAAGAATATCTTCTCTATTTTATCCGTTTTTAGGTATAATAGTTTTATATAATAATTCTGTCAGAGCTATAGGAAAGGCATTGATTCCTTTGATATCTGGAATAACTGAACTTGTTATTAAAGTAGGAGGTTCTGTATTTTTATCAATACCATTAGGATATGTTGGAATATGGTTTGCTAATCCTGTAGGCTGGGCTGTAGGGATAATTCCTACATGCATATATTTTCATAAATATGCTTTTAAAACAAAAAATTAATTATATTTATTAAATTAATAATTATTACTTTCCTCTGCTGAAGAAAGATCTTATCATAAGAAAACTTCCCATTACAGCTAAAACTATATTCGGAAACCACATAGCAAGAAGCGGGGATACTTTTTTGCCTCCTGCCATTAATTCTGCAGCAGTTATAAGCAGATAATATATAACAACTACTATTACTGATAATCCGAACCCGAATCCTTTTCCGCTTCTTTTTCCAACTATTCCTAAAGGAGCTCCTATTAAAACCATAAATAAACATGCCGCCGGTATAGAAATAAATTTGTGGAATTCTACATAATAGAAATATGGTACAGCTTCATCAATAGCTTTTTCCCTTATAGATGTTAATTCTGCTGAATTGGTTTGTATATATTCATTAGAAAATGAAGTGATATTAACAGCATTAGTATCTACATTATTATAAGCATTAAGTATCATTCCATTTATTTGTTCATCTACAGATTTATTTGCTGCTTTTTTTGAATCATTAATTTTTTCCATTATTTTCCAAGAAGGCATTTCTCTTAATCCTCTTTCATGAGAAGTTAATGTACTTACATTTCTTACAATATTTATATCCATAGAATCAAATACAGTGTAATCATTGGATACAAAGCCATATCCTGGCATCTCTTGTACAACACCGTCATATAAAGTTAATGTTACTACTTGGGCATTAGCCTTATTATTTTTCCAAAGTCCGTATTTTGCAGTAATTACTCTTTTTGTTTCAGACCTGTCATATATTACAACATTTGACATACCTGTCTCATCAGCATATTTAGAGCCTATTGCTAACCCCATATCCTGAATATCAGAAAACTCTAATTTTCCAACGGCAATAGAAGGCTTAATGTTTACCATATATGAAATTAATGTTCTATATCTGTAATTAGATTCAGACATAATGACATTGTTAAAAAATAATGAAAAACAAAAAGTGATAAATCCCAATATTATAATAGGTACATATATCCTCATATGAGGAAATCCTAAAGCACGCATTACTATTATTTCATTATCAGAAGAAAGCCTTCCGTATCCTATAATGCTTGCCATAAGTATTGACATAGGTATTGTTATTGCAGTATTAAAAGGAAGCATATATACAAATACTTCCAATGACATAAATAAAGGTGCTCCGTTATTAACAATAAGTCTTACTAATTCAGGTAAAAGCTGTATTACAAATACAAAAGTAAAAAATAAAACACCGGCTAAGAAAGGTCCTATAGTCTCTATTATAATATACTTGTTAATTTTTTTCATAATTATATATAACTAATAATAGTTCCAAATATTAATATTCCTAATGATATGTAAGTTAAATAATCACATATTATAGGTGCAATTAGAACTAAAAATGCTTTAAATGAACTATCTATATTAAATGAATGTTTTATATTATTAAACATCAATACAATATAATATAATCCTAATATAAAAAACATTATAACTTGAATAAAGTAAAGAGATTTAAATCTGCTGAATAATAATGTTATAGGCAATATTAATATAAATATACCAAATATACCAAAACAATTATTGATAAATGTTTTTATATTATTGCTGTTAATTTTGAAAAATAATGATACTGTGAGATTAATAACAGCGATTTTTATTATATTTGATATTGCCATATATGCTGCTATTCCAAAAGTTAGTATAAATAAATTTAATATATTAGACTTATTATCAATTGTATATATTGCAGATATAGATATGCTTAAAGATGCTAACAGATATACCAAAAAAGAGTATTCAAAAGTTATAGATTTTTTTATAGCTTCTTTAGGTTTCAATACATAGTAGTATATAGCTTCATGTAACTGCATTAATTTACTCCATTATAATTTGGAATATAAATATACATAGGTACTCCAATATATTTTGTATTCATTATTTCTTCATAAGGAAAAGGAATTGCAGATTTAGGTTTAATAGCTTCTGAAATGTTTGAAAAGAATAAGTTAAGCACATCATTTTTTTCTTTAGGTTTTTTTATTATATAAGGTTCTTCATCTTCTATTCCGCCCATTTCTGCTGCATCTTTTACAGCATCATGTAAAGTTCCTACAGAATCTATAAGTCCTATTTCTAATGCTTTTTTTCCGCTGAATACTCTGCCGTCGAATATATCTTCTCTATTGCCTTTTATTTTATCTCCTCTTGACTGTTCAACTACATTTGTGAATTGTCCTACAAATTCATCTGTCATATCCTGCCAATATGCAAGTTCATCTTCTCTAGGTGCTCTGAAAGGGGATAGAGAATCTTTATTTCTTCCGCTTTTTATAGTGTACATCTTTATTCCATATTTGTCCATCAATCCTGATATATTAAAGAATTGAGATATAACACCTATACTTCCTGTTAGAGTAGATTCATTAGCATATATTTTATCAGCTATCATAGAAATATAATATCCTCCGCTTGATGCCATTGATCTGAAAGAAGCTACTATTGGTTTAGGATATTTTTCTTTTAATTCTTTCAAATATTTTAAAGCTTCTTCACATGATGTTAAAGAACCTCCAGGACTATCAACCTGAAGTACAATTGCTTTAACTTTTGGATGCTGTAAATAATATTCAAAATCCGAAACAAGCTGTTCTGTTACAGATGGAGACTCGATACCTAAACTATTTTTTCTTTTGGTATGAGTTATTATTCCAGTCAAATCTATTATTGCTACTCCTTCTTTTAAAACAGAATATGATTGTGCAGAAGAATTAATGTTTACTGATATGTTTTTATTTTCACTTTTTAAAAATATGCTTGCTGTACCTACAATTATTGATATTATTATAAGTAATGTAAATATTAACTCTCTTTTACGGCCTTTTTCTTTTTTGATTTCAGTCTTTTTATCTGCGATATATTCTTTTTCGTTACTGTCTTCTTGATTCTCTTTTTCTTCTTCGTATGACATTTTGTTTTCTCCTTATCATTATTGTTTTCTATAATATTTACTTCTATGTCTTTATTATCATTAATATCTTTATTATCATCATTAATATTGTTTGATTGCTCTATATAAACATGATCCATATACAGACATACAAATATTACAGGTTCTCTTCCTATTATTTGAATGAATTTTTTACGAAGTGCTTCTCTTACTTCATATTTTATAGTAGAAGGAGTTTTTTTATTTCTATTTAATAATTTTCTAACAGCTTCTATTGCTGAGTTTATTCCTTCTTCTCTTAACTGTTCTGTTTTATTTATTATACCTTCTTTTTCGCCTCCGGTATATGTAAAACCTTTACTTTCTAAATCAACTTTTATATCATATTGACCAGAAGCATTTTTCTTTGCTACGACATTAGCAACTACTACTCCATTAAGAGATAACTGTTCTCTATCATAGAATATGCTTTCTTCCAAATCACCTACACCTTTTCCATCTACATATATATTTCTTATCTCTATAGGTTCAGTAATTTTAGCTTCTAAAGTTTCATCTATTTCAAGCACATCTCCATTATAGAGTAGGAAGCCTTTCGTATCTAATCCGTTTAAGTTTTCAACTAATTTTATATGAGTGATTAAATGTCTTTTCTCACCATGTATAGGAATAAAATATTTAGGTTTTACTAATCTGTACATTAATTTTAAATCTTCACTTGAAGCATGACCTGATACATGAAGAAGTTTTTTATCCTCTCCAACCATTTTAGCACCTAGATCAAAAAGATTATTTATCATTCTAGTAACAGCCATTTCATTACCAGGTATAACGCTTGATGAGAATATAACCATATCTCCGTCTTCTACTTTTATATGTTTATGAGCCTCAGCAGCTATTAGGGATAGTGAAGAATAAGGTTCTCCTTGAGTTCCTGTAGTTATGCATACTATTTTTTCTCTAGGATATTTGTTTATTTTATCTATTGGTATAACTATATCATAAAGATTTAAATAACCCATATCCTGAGCGATCTTTGTAAATTTTATTAAACTTCTTCCAGAGAATGCAACGAATTTACTATTAACTTTTGCCGCAGTTACTAAATCTTGTATTCTTTCTATACTGCTGGCAAACACTGCAACGATAATCATACCATCTTCATAAGCGAATAGGGGAGTCATATTGTTTTGAACAACACTTTCACTCATAGAAAATCCGTCTCTCTGACAGTTTGTTGAATCTGCCAGCATAAGAAGAACTCCATTTTCTCCGTATTCAGCAAATTTATAAAGGTCTATAAATTTATCTGTTGTAGGGTTTAAATCTATTTTGAAATCACCTGTATGTATTATAACTCCGAGAGGTGTTGTTATTGCTATTCCGACTCCGTCAGGTATACTATGATTAACCCTTATAAACTCTATATCGAAATTCATTCCTAATTGTATTTTGTTTCTAGGCTCAACTTCATATAATTTTGTATCTTTGTACTCATTTTTATAATCATTTAATTTAGCTCTTAAAAAAGCCAAAGTAAGTCTTGAACCGTATATAGGAATATCAGTAAATTTTCTAAGGAAATGAGGTATAGCACCTATATGATCTTCATGCCCATGAGTAAGTATAAGCCCTATGATATTTTTATCTTCTAAATATGAAGTATCAGGAATAACATAATCTATACCTAGCATATGGTATCTTGGGAACATAAATCCGCAATCTACTATTAAAAGTTCATTTCCATATTCTATAACAGTCATATTCATACCTATTTCTTGTACTCCGCCAAGAGGTATGATTCTTATTTTATCATTATTATTATTCATTCATTAACTACTTTATATTTAAATTACTATAAACAAAATTCAAATTTCTTTTTTATTTTAACTATAATCGAAATTAAGTCAAGTTATAATTTTTTACAAGAATGCACAGGAGCCAGACATATTGCATTAAGTATTCCTTAGTTTTTTAAAGTATAACATAGGTGTATCATAATTTAAAGCTGAATGTATTCGTTTATGTGTTTAAGAGCCATAGATATTGCACACTTTTAGTTTAAAAAAAAGATGGTATTCCTTATAATTTATAATTGCTACAAATAAACCAAAAGGAATACCTA
>CASGDY010000087.1 GCA_949300355.1 uncultured Brachyspira sp. | reverse complement strand
GATAATGAAAATATTCCTGAAATGAAAGAATATTCAGATGAGGAGCTTTTGGATTCTGATAATATATTAGATGATGAAGATAATAATATAGATGATACTATAGAAGATTTGAACGATATACCTGATTTACATGATGAAATTAAAGTACATGAAGAAGATAATAATGAAGAAGAAAAAAATGATGATGAAAATGTTCCTGAGATGAAAGAATATTCTGATGAGGAACTTTTGGATTCTGACAATATATTAGATGATGAAGAAGATAACAATATAGATGATACTGTTGGTGATTTAGACGACATACCTAATTTAGATGATGAAATTAAAGAAACTGAAGAAACTAATAATAACGAAGAACAAAACAATGAAGAAGATAATAATGAAAATGTTCCTGAGATGAAAGAATATTCTGATGAGGAACTTTTGGATTCTGACAATATATTAGATGATGAAGAAGATAACAATATAGATGATACTATAGAAGATTTGGATGATATACCTGATTTACATGATGAAATTAAAGTACATGAAGAAGATAATAATGAAGAAGAAAAAAATGATGATGAAAATGTTCCTGAAATGAAAGAGTATTCAGATGAAGAGCTTTTGGATTCTGATAATATATTAGATGATGAAGATAATAATATAGATGATACTATAGAAGATTTGGATGATATACCTGATTTACATGATGAAATTGAAGTACCAGAAGAATCAGACAATGAAGAATTAGAAGAAACTACTGATGATAATAATAACTCAGCAGATAATGATATTATAAAAGGAATTGATGATATTATAGACGATAATGATGATAATAATGAGGGGGATATTTTGATAAGTCATGGTTCTATTTTAGAAGATGAAATAGCTAAAAAAGAAGAAGAGTATTTTTCTTCAAGCGATGCTTTTAATTTTTCTCTTAATAGAGATTTTCTATTAGGTGATTATGATGACGAAGATAATGATGATAATACTAATAAAGAAAGTTCCAATATATCGCCTAATTTTAATGAAGAATATGATGACGGAGAAGTAATAAAACCTGCAAGTGAAAAAGACACTTTTGATACAGAGGATTTAATAGATAAAGACTTATATGATCCTGAAGAAGTACCTAAAGTTCCAAATGATTTTTATAGAGAAGCAGAAGAAAAAGTAAAAGAAAATATGACTTCTAATTGGAAAAAAGTTTTAAAAGCTCTTAGAGGTAAAAAATTTATTAATAAAAATATGAGTGAAATGTTGGAATGGGTAAAAGAACAGTTAGGATTAGATATTGTACATGCTGCTATGCTCACAAGACAAGATAATGGAAATTATGATATAGTAGAATCTCAAAATATATCTGATAATACAAAAAGTAAATTGAGTATTAGCGAGAATGAAGCTTTATTCAAAAAGATTCTATCTCATAAAAAAACATTATATGTATCTGATCCGTTTGCTTCAGATTCTATAAAAAGCAAATTTGATCCTGAAGATAGAAATGATATTTCTCATATGATATTTGTACCGATAGAAAATGATGAAGGAGGATTAAAATCATTTTTTATAGGACTTTCATCTAACTAGTAAAATAAAAGAGGTTATAAAGAACATATGGAATATATTATAGTAGTATCGGCGTTTATAGTTATAGGAATAATTGTCAGTTTGATATTCGGTAAAATACTTAAAATAAAAGTATTCGGCGGCTGGGTTATGATGTTTCTTATAGCAACTGTCGGTGCTCTGCTTGGCTCATACTATTTGCCAAGATTAAGCAATATACAATATATAAAAATAAATTTATCATCTGCGGTATTAGGATCTTTTATATTGGTGATTCTTTTATATATATTTACTCCTAAATCTCTGAAATAAAGGATATTATAATACATGTTTATAAAAGAAGTAAGAGAAATAGTAAAACCTAGTATAAAAGATGATGATGCAATAGAAAACATAAGAAAGGCTGCCGAAATAGCACAGAACTCTATCGATTTGGCATTTAAACTTTGTATGTCAGGAGTAAGAGCCTCTAAAGTAGATAAAGAAGTAGAAAAATATATAAAATCACAAAATGCCTACCCTGCTAACTTTGAAGTTCCTGATTACGGATTTGCTACAAGCATATCAAGCGGAAATGAAATAGCACATGGAAGGCCTACAAACAATAAAATACTTGTTCATGGAGAACCTGTATGTGTTGATGTGGGAGTGAAATATAACGGCTATTATGCTGACTGTGCTAGAACTATAGTTATAGAAGGAGGTATGGGCTCTGTTAATCATAGAGCTTATAAACTTATAGAGGCTTGCAAAAAAGCCTTGGAATATGCTATTTATAAATTAAAGCCTAATGTACTTTTAAGCGAGTATGGAAGAACCGTTGAAAATAAAGTTCATGAATACGGATTTAGTGTAATAAAGTCGCTTACAGGACATGGTGTAGGTTATGAATATCATGAAGCCCCTTATATATTCAATTTTTATCATCCTAATAATGATGTTATGTTAGAGCCTAATATGGTATTGGCATTAGAGCTTATGATAACAAACGGCACAGACAAATACGAAAAAGAAAAAGACGGATGGACTTTATCTACTCCCGATTATTCTTTAGCTGTTCATTTTGAGCATACTGTTTTAATCACTCAAACAGGCGTTGAAATTCTAGGTATCAAAAAATAATTATATTCTTTTATAAAATCTTATCAATTAATAATTCAAATATATAAAGTTTATCAAAAATAATATATACCTAAATAAATATACTTGTCAAAAAATAAAGTTATATTTTTGTTTTTATATATGTGGCTTTGCCCTTACGAAGTACACAGCGTGCAGCACCCCACTTCTTTTGCAACCGTAGGGAGTGCATATGGCGTGCCGCAGCGAAGCCCGCCTGTAATGAAAGGTTATATTTTAGCTTAAATTTAATAGTTTATATTACATGTAAAACAAAATTAGTATTATTTAGTACTAATTTTACACTTGCACTTTCGCGAAGCGTATCGGAGTTTATCGGAGGATATAAGGTTCTTTGACGAAGTCCACAGTGTGTAAGGCGGGAAAAAGAACAACAAAAAGATTGACAAACTTAAAAATTTTTAGTATATACTATTACAAATTAAATTTTAGGAATATATAAAATGGGAAGCGTATTTGGAAATAATATTAAATTAAGTTTATTCGGAGAATCACATGGAGAAGCTATAGGATGCGTTATAGATGGTTTTCCTTATGGTATTAATATAGACAATGATTTTATAGATAGTGAAATGGACAGAAGAAGAGCTAAAAATGCAAAGCTAGCAACTGCAAGAAATGAATCTGATAAAGCAGAAATATTATCAGGAATACTTGATGATAAAAGTACCGGTATGCCTATAGCAGCAATCATAAAAAATGAAAATAAAAGAAGCGGTGATTATTCTAATCTAAAAACTCTTCCTAGACCTTCTCATAGTGATTATACTGCAATGCTAAGATATGACGGATTTAATGATATAAGAGGAGGCGGGCATTTCTCAGGAAGACTTACAGCTCCTTTAGTATTTGCTGGTGCTTTAGCAAAATTGGCATTGAAAGAAAAATTTGATATTAATATAGCGGCTCATATAAAACAAATATACGATATAAAAGATAAATATCCAAATAATGTTTTCCCAACTTATAAAGAGTTTACTGATAATTATAATAAAGAATTGAGTGTATTTGATAATGAAGCTATGGATAAAATGATAAAGACTATAGAAGAAGCCAAAATGAATATGGATTCTGTAGGAGGTATTATAACTGCTGCTGTGTTTAATATGCCTGCAGGATTCGGAGATCCTTTTTACTCATCTATAGAAAGCAGAATAGCTCAGTCTGTATTTGCTGTACCTGCTGTAAAGGGAATAGATTTCGGACTTGGTTTTGAATTCGTAAATTATAAAGCAAGCGAATGTAATGATGCTTACACTATAAAAGATGATAATAATATAAAAAGAGTTGAAACAAAAACTAATAATAACGGCGGAATACTTGGCGGTATATCAAATGGAATGCCTATAATAGTTAATG
Organism: uncultured Brachyspira sp.; assembly: GCA_949300355.1. Classification (GTDB taxonomy): domain Bacteria; phylum Spirochaetota; class Brachyspiria; order Brachyspirales; family Brachyspiraceae; genus Brachyspira. Next base: position 6,677 of record CASGDY010000087.1, on the reverse strand, counting down.
TAGTTATAAAGCCTACCCCATCAATATCAAAAGAACAATTAACTTTAAATATAGAAACCAAAGAAGAAGAAACTCTTGTAATTAAAGGACGTCATGATCCATGTATAGCTGTGAGAGCTGTACCGGTTATAGAAGCTGCTATTGCTGTTTCAATACTTGATTTATGCCTAGATATGAAAGGAAAATTGATTTAATGCGGCAATAATAGTATATTTTTACAGTATTAAAAATTTGTAATTAATTGAAAATTGTATATACTATATAAAATAAAACATTATAGGATATTAAGTGAAAAAAATATTTACAGATATACCCCATCCGATAAAAGAAATAGCAAGAATATTATATGTTGAAGGCTTTCAGTGTTTTTTAGTAGGCGGTGCAGTCAGAGATTCTATAATGGGCATCACTCCGCATGAATACGATATCACAACAGATGCAAGACCTGAAGATGTACAAAGAATATTTAAATATACTATCCCAACAGGCATCAAGCATGGAACTATACTTGTTATTATAGAAGATATGCATGTGGAAATAACAACATTTAGAAGCGATGGAAATTATAGCGATGGAAGACATCCTGATCATGTTGAATATGCTTCCAGTATAGAAGAAGATTTGCCTAGAAGAGATTTAACAATCAATGCTATGGCATATAATATTTTAGATGGAAGTCTAATAGATATGTTTGACGGCATGAAGGATATAAAAAGAAAGATAGTAAAATCTGTAGGCAATCCTTATGAAAGATTCAGCGAAGACGGACTTAGAATAATGCGAGCCATAAGGTTTGCTACTAAATTAGATTTCGATATAGAAAAAAAAACATTTGATGCTATAACTCACTCTACAGGAATGCTAGCTTCAATTGCTGCAGAAAGAATAAGAGAAGAGTTTAATGGCATACTGCTATCCAAAAATCCTTTCAGAGGTTTAGAATTACTTAGAAAAACAGGTGTATTATCTTTAATATTACCTGAGCTTATGCAAGGTTTTGGAGTAAATCAAAATAAGTTCCATAAGTATGATGTTTATTATCATATTCTGCATACAATACAATCAGTTGAGCCTTTAGAAACTGAAGAATTAACCTTATTGGTAAGGCTTGCAGCGCTATTTCATGATATAGCTAAACCCATGGTTCAAAAAAAGGTATCAAAACAAGATGATCCTGTTTATTATAATCATGAGGTTGTAGGAGCTAGTATTGCAAAAAAAATAATGAAAAGATTAAAATACTCAAATTCTGAAATAGATTTCGTAACCTTACTAGTAAGACAGCATATGTTCTATTATCAAGATGAATGGACTGACGGTGCGGTTAGAAGATTTATGCGTGCTATTGGTGTTGAAAACATAAGACCTCTTTTAAGATTAAGAGAAGCTGACAGACTTGGAAGCGGAAACAGAAAAGATAAAGAAAGCAAAGCTATACCTAAACTACTAGCTAGAATTGACAAAATAATCGAAGAAGAAAATGCTATTACAGTGAAAGATCTCAAAATAGACGGAAATGACTTAATCAATGAATTTAATTTAAATCCAGGACCTTTAATAGGTAAAATATTAAATTATTTACTGGATTTAATATTAGATGAACCAGAATTGAATAATAGAGAATTCCTTATGGAAAAAACAAAAAACTTTTTAGAGAGTAATAATATAAAAGACGGGGTTTAAAAATGTATTTGCTTTCAGACATAGGAAACACTAGAGTTAAGCTAGCAATTTTTGAAGAAAAAAATTGCAAACCTTTATACTATAAAGCTATAGAACATAGCAATGCCTTAGATTTAGTAAATGCATTAAATGAAATAAAAAATAATCATACAGATATAAAGCAGGTATTTTACAGCAGTGTTTCACTGAAAGTAAATGATTTATTTGAAGGCAGCATAGAAGATTGTTTTAATATGAAGCCTCATAGAGTTACTCATAATGATATTGAATTAAAAGATAATTCTTATGAGCCTAAAGATTCTGTAGGTATAGATAGAATTTTATCCACTTATGCATCTATATGTCTTGAAAAAATCGGTAACAGTAATGAAGATAAATATGCTTCAGTAGTTATAGATATGGGTACGGCTACTACGATAAGCATTATGATTTCAGATTTTACATTTTTAGGCGGTATGATAATAGCTGGCACAAAAACAAGCTATCAGGCATTATCAAATGTCACTTCTTTACCTTATTATGAAATAGGCCCTATAGAATCAATTCCAAATCCTATAAACAATAATGTTAAAGATGCCATTATGTCAGGAGCTATATACAATACAATAGGAACCGTTAACTATGTTGTATCAGAAACCAAAAAATACATAAAATCCAAATATAATATTAAATGCAAAATATTTTTAACAGGCGGAATATCTAATTTAAAATTATTGAAATGCAAAGTTTATCCATTTTTAGTCTTACAAGGTATTTATTTTAATATGATAGATAAAAAATAATTTAAATATTATCAATAGCTTTTTGAAAATTTCCTATAAAAAATGAAGTTGGCAGAATGTTAATATTACATATCAGTAAAAAGTTTTATCTTTAGTCATTGTATATGGTAATTACAATTTACTGAGATAGTGATAACTAATAAGAAAAAAACTAAAAAATATAATAACATTGTATTCAGGAACATTAGTATTAATAAATATTATATATAATCATACAATTTATAGTATTAAAATAAAAAAGTTAGCTCTACTTCAAACTAACAAATAATTGTACAGTATATCATTTATTATGATAAGAATTATTTATTTATTGTACTAAAAATATACTTTTAATACCGCTATAATTTGACAAATGAGAAAAAACTGATATACTTTAAACTATATATAAGAAAAGAATGAAGGAGTTGCCAATGACTATAGGTAAAGTAACTATACAAAATGATACAGGACTTCATGCCAGACCTGGTAATGAGTTCGTAACATTCATAAAATCATTAACAGGATGTAAAATAGAAGTAGAAAATGAAGCTGGTAAAAGAGTTAATGCTTCATCTCTTTTAAAAGTTTTATCATTAGGTGTAAAAAAAGGCTCTGTACTTACAGTTTATTGTGATGGAGATAATGAAGCAGAGAATCTAAAAAAAGTAGAAGAATTTATAGCTAATTTAAAAGACTAATTAATTTTTTATTTATGGAATTATAATATGGAAAAAAGAATTACTGGAATAGGGGTTTCTCCCGGTATAGCTATAGGTAAAGTTTATCTCTTTTTAAAAAAAGATATAGTAATTTCTAAATGCCCATGCAAAGAAGTAAATTCTGAACAGGCTAAACTATTAGAAGCTAGAAATAAAACTAAACAGCAGCTAATAAAAATAAGAGAAGCTACAGCTAAAAAAGTTTCAGAAGAAAAAGCAGCAATATTTGATGCACATATAACTCTGCTTGAAGATGAAGACTTGCTTGAAGAGGTTAATAATATTATAGCCGAAGATAAAGTTTGTGCAGAATATGCTTTATCTCAGGGTATAGAAATTTATACTAAAATGTTAAGCGAAGTAGAAGATGAATATTTAAGAGAGAGAGCTGGAGATTTAGTAGATATTTCTGACAGATGGATAAGAAATATTCAAGGAGAAGATATAGTTGATGTTTCTAATCTTCCTAAAGATTCCATAGTAATAGCAAGGGATTTAACACCTTCAGACACTGCTAATTTAGATTTGGATAATACTCTTGCATTTGTTACAGAAATAGGCGGAAGAACTTCACATACATCTATTATGGCTAGGTCTTTAGAACTTCCTGCTGTTGTTGGGGTAGGAGATAATTTAAAAGATGTAAAAAATGACCAGATTATAATAGTTAATGGAAATACTGGTTCTGTTATAGTAAATCCTACTAAAGAATCTATAGATGAATGCCTAAAGCTTAAAGATGAATTTGATAAGAAAAGAGCTTTATTAAAAGAATACGCTCATAAAGATGCCATATCTAAAGATGGTACAAAAATCAGAGTATATGCTAATATAGGTTCTCCTGCCGATTTAGGCGGAGTTTTAAAAAATGGTGCTGATGGGATAGGACTTTATAGAACAGAGTTTCTTTTTATGGAAAATACAGACTTCCCTACAGAAGATGAGCAATTTAAAGCATATAAAGAAGTTGCTGTTGCTATGAGCGGACATACTGTTACAATAAGAACTATGGATATAGGAGGAGATAAATATCTGCCTTATTTGGATATGCCTAAAGAAGAAAACCCAGCACTTGGATGGAGAGCTTTAAGAATATGTTTGGATAAAACTTCTATTATTAAAACACAATTCAGGGCTTTGCTTAGAGCATCTTCTTTTGGTAAAATAAAAGTTATGCTTCCTATGATAGTATCTATAGAAGAGCTTCGTAAGGCTAAAGCTATATTCAATGAATGTAAATTAGAACTTATGAAAGAAAATATTCCTTTTAATGAAGCTTTGGAATTGGGTATGATGATAGAAACACCTTCTGTTGTATTCAGAGCTGAAGCTTTTGCAAGAGAATCTGATTTCTTCTCAATAGGTACTAATGACTTAACTCAGTATACTTTGGCTTCAGATAGAGGAAACGAAAAAATAGCAGCTATTTGCGACCCTTATAACCCCTCTGTACTTATAGCTATAAAAATGGCTATAGAAGGGGCACATGCAAGCGGTATTATCATTTCTATGTGCGGAGAGTTGGCAGGAGATTTACTTGCTGTACCTCTGCTTTTCGGACTTGGTCTTGATGTATTCTCAATGTCTGCAATATCAATACCTGAAGTTAAAAAGATGATAATATCTTTAGATAAGCCCGAATGTCAGATGTTAGCAAAAAGGGTACTTTCACTTGATACTGCTGAAGAAGTTAAAGCTGAGCTATTAAGATTTTTAGAAGTACATGAAAAAGGCGGTACTGTAAGTTACTAAGTTATTTACAATATATTAAATAAAAAAGGAGTCAAGAAATTGATTCCTTTTTTATTTTTAAATTTATTTAAGAATAAAACCTTGCATATATTCCGCAGGGAAGAATAATGTCAGAATTTTCTATAGGAAGACCTATTTCACCGCTTTCAAAAGTTCCATTATGCTTTATAGAAGTTGATAAAATATTTTTTAATGATATATTAGAAAAACTTGCTGTATAGCAATTTATTAAAAAAAGAATAGGATCATCTGATAAAAGTTTAACACATTCTTCTACTAATCTTTTTAAACTAGTTTCTATCTGCCAAAGCTCTCCGTTAGGACCTCTTCCATATATGGGAGGATCCATTATTATAACATCATACTTTCTTTCGCGTCTTATTTCTCTTAATACAAATTTGATGACATCTTCTATAATGAATCTTACTTTTTTATTTTGCAAATTGTTTATTTCTATATTTTTCTGTGCATGCCCCACTATTTTTTTTGAAGCATCAACATGCACAACTTCATTGCAATCAGCATAAGCACAAGCAACAGTTGCACCGCCTGTGTATGCAAATAGATTTAATGCTTTTATTTCTTTATTTTTATGAGTAGAAGATTTTTTTTCTTTTATTTTATCAATAATAAACTGCCAATTAACAGCCTGTTCCGGAAAAATACCTATATGTTTGAAATTAGTAAATTCTATTTTAAATGATAAATCTTGATATTTGATGATAAAATTATCTTTAGGATTATTTATATACTGCCAATAACCTCCGCCCTTATCCGAACGATGATATATAGCATCTAATTTTTCCCATTTCTTTAACTGTTTAGACCAAATAACTTGAGAATCCGGACGAGATACTAAAAATCCGCCTATATTCTCAAGTTTTTCGCCTTCACCGCAATCTATAATTTTATAGTCTTTCCATTTATCAGCTAAGAGCATTATTTTATTACACTTTATCTTTGATTATAATAAGTAACATCATTTCTTACTACAACAATATCAACCCTTCTATTTAAAGCCCTTCCATCAGGTAAATCATTGGATGCAACAGGTCTTGTATCTGCATATCCAGCGATTGAATATTTATTTCTATCCAATTTACCAGCCTGATCATTTTCAAATATTTTTTCCAAAATAACCATAGCTCTTGCAGAAGAAAGTCCCCAGTTATTACCAAATTTCTGTTCTGTAATACTTCCAGGAATGATAGAACCGGAATCGGTATGACCTTCTATTCTTACATCATTCGGCAAACCGCTAAGTACAGAAGCTAATTTGATAAAAGTTTCAACATTATTTTGATTATCAACCAAATTAGTAGAAGCAGATTCAAAATACTGATCCGCACCAAGACTTATGATAAATCCTCTTTCATCTTCTTCGATTCTTACCTTCCTGCTTTTTATTTCTGATTCTAAAACAGAAGTTGCCTTATCTATACTTCTTCCAACAGAATATCCTCTGTCTGTAGATGGAAGTGTATTAGCATTAGCTCCTCCATAAATAAGTTTGCTTTGAGACAGTGTAGCACCTCCCGGCATAACTCCGAATGAACCTTGGAATGCTGTAGCGATAAGCTGTATAGAAGAATCGTTAACAGAACTAGACATTGTTGCAAGAAGCATTACGAAGAATGTCAATACTAATGTTACGAAGTCTCCATAAGTTTGAAGCCATAAAGGAGCTGAAGGGCCCGGTACTTGAGCCTTATCACCTGCTTTTTTAGCTTTTTTACCAAATTTAATAGTAGCCATTATTTAC
>CASGDY010000086.1 GCA_949300355.1 uncultured Brachyspira sp. | reverse complement strand
TTTAAAATATAGAATATATTTATTATGGAAACTTCTATGAAAATAAAAATTATTTTATATTTCATTATCTCAACATTTTTATTCTCATGTTTAAAAAATAAAGAATAAAAAGATGATATTATTATATTTGCTTCTGCTAGTTTAATGACACCATTAAGTGAAATATGTACTAATTATAAAAAGGAAACAGGTAAAAAAATAGGCTGTTCATTTGACTCATCAGGAAGACTAAGAGAACAGATACAATCCGGAGCTTATTCCGATTTATATTTTTCAGCTTCTGCTAGAGAAATGAATGCATTAAAAAGTATAGATTTATTGCACAATGATAGCATAACAAATGTGCTTAAAAATGATATAGTATTGGTTGTACCAAAAAATTCAGATCTATATTTAGACTCTTTTTGGGATTTAACCAATGATTATATAAAGAAGATAGCTGTAGGAGAATCAATGACTTCTTCTATAGGACAATATACAGAGGAAATATTAAAAAAATTTGATATATATGATATTATTTCAGATAAAATTATATACGGCAAAGATACTAAAGAAGTAATTGATTTAGTAAAAAATGATAAAATAGACTGCGGAATAGTTTTTATAACAGAAGCCATACTCAATAATAATAATGATTTACAAATAGCAGCTGAACCTAAAACCCATATAGATATAGTTTATAGTATTGCTGTACTCAAAAAATCTTTGAAAGAAAAAGAGGCAAGAGATTTTATAAATTATTTATTTTCAGAAAAAAGCATTAATATATTAAAAGATTATGGATTTGGAATAGTTATATAAATAATAGGAATTAAAAAATGAGAAAAATAATATTAATAATTTCATGTTTGATGATTTTATTATCATGCAGAGGATCAGTAACATCTCCTAATAATACTGATAATAATAGCGGAAATATCACTGAACCTACAGAGCCGCCAATAACTGAAGAAGAATTAAATAAATATGGTATAGAAATAGACACTGCTGCTGCTAAAAATGTAAGGGAAGCATTAGAAAAATATTATAATGATAAAGGCGAATATAAAGTAATATTTAAAGGTGTTTCTACAAAATATTATGATAAATCTAGCAGTCTTGGTACTATAATAAATGAGATTAAAGACATTAAAGATATAATAGTATCATTTGAAAATGTAAAATTTCAAAATAATAAACTTCCTGATTATATATTAGTAAATACTTCGCTTGACAATTATAATATAGCAAAAGTTGTTCTTCCTGATTATATAACTATTTTGGGAAACGAAGTATTCTTTAATTGCAAAGTTTTAACAGAAGTAAATATGCCTAAAAGTTTAATAGAAATAGGAGGCAGTATTTTTTATAATACAAAAGTAAAAAATATTAATTTACCTAATGGATTAAAAACTATAAATGATTATGCTTTTGAAATTTCTGCTATAGAAAGTATTGACATGCCTGATTCTGTAACAAGTATAGGAAAAGAGGCATTTGAGGCATGCAGGCAATTACAAAGCATAAAATTGTCTAAAAATTTAAGTGTTATACCTAAATCTGCTTTTGCTAGCTGTTCTGGATTAAAAACTATAACTATACCAGAGTCTGTTACATCTATAGAGTATTTAGCTTTTTATGCATGTAGCGGTGCTGAAAATATTATGTTTGAAGGTACAAATCCAAAATTAACAACTATAGGTGACTCTGCTTTTGGCTATTGTAGAAAATTAACAACTATTACAATACCTGCTAGTGTTATAAGCATTGGAGATCTTGTTTTTTCTACATGTGAGTCATTAACAAGCATAACATTTTTGTCAGCTAATCCTCTTTCAATAAATGGAGATAATACTTTTAAAGGTACTATTTTAAAAAATATATATGTACCTAAAGGGGCATCTGCAGCTTATCAATCTCTAAAAGGCAAGCATGGTATTTCTGCAGATGTAGTTATAAGCGAGATATAGTTTATTTAACGCACGGTAAATACATTTTTTATATAATTTAAATTGTAATTTACAATCGATATATATTTTTTAATTGTACTATGCGTGCGGTTAGTACATAAAAAATTTAAAAAAAATTCTGGGTGGGCAGTTAAAATAACAGTTTGAAGCAAAAAAGAAAAATAATATAGAAATGACTTAACGATGTAAAAAGCCTAAAGGGCGGGCAAGAGTAATTAATTTTTAAAACTTTATTTACATACCCCGCCCTTTAAAATTTACAGCTTTATTTTAAAGTTTAATGTTATTTATATTTAAAGCCAAATTAGAATTTATTAGCACCCGCCCAAGCTTTATTTAAATTTAGAATTTATTTTAATGCTCTAATTATCATCTTTAGAATGAGAGTTCAATGTAAGATTAGCATTCTTTTGCCATTTATTTGAATAATAATAAACTAAATGGAAAACCATATTAAAGAAGTTGCTAACAGACATAGAAATCCACACTCCCCATAAACCTATTTTTGGAGATAATAAATAAAGAACCGGAATTCTTACTAGAAAATGAGTAAATAAAGTAAACAGCATAATTACAAAAGTTTTTCCGGAAGCATTAATAATACCATTTGCTGAAAATATAATGGCAACTAATATTGTTGAAGGCACACCGGCATATATATAACTTTTCATATACGGCATTATATTATCATCTTGTACAAATATTTTTATAATATACTCTGGAAACAGCATGCATAATGCAGTCATAATCAATGCTATAGTTAAAGAAATTTTTAATCCTGTATTAAATATTTCTTTGATTCTATATATTTTATCAGCCCCTATATTCTGAGCTGCCATAGTTCCTATACCTGAAAGAATAGCAGAAAGCGGTACAAATGATAGAGCATCTATTCTAGAAGCTACAGCAAAAGATGCAGAAGATAATTCTCCATAGGAGTTAATAACTTTATTTAAAAATATCCAGCTTATAGAAGATATCATCTGCATAAGAGTGAAAGGCAAACCTATTTTTATTATTAATTTTGTTATGTTTAAATCGAATGTAAAATTGAGCGGATTAGCTCTTACAATACTATTTTTTACTTTTAAGTAAATCATACTTACTATTACAGATATAGCTTGTGCAAATACTGTGGCGTAAGCAGCTCCATCCACTCCCATAGCCGGAATTGGTCCTATTCCTTTTATTAAAATAGGATCTAATATTATATTTATCACAGAAGATATTATCAAAAATATTAAAGGTCTTACAGTATCTCCTATACCTCTAAGCAAAGCAGAAACGAAAGTATAATAAAATACAAATGGAAACCCAATCATACTTATTCTAAAATAACTTACAGCATCTTCCATTATACTATCAGCAGTATTTAAAAATACCATTAGATTAGGTGCAAATATGTATCCTAATATAGCTAATGTCAAAGCAGTTATTAAACTTACAGTAGTTGAAACTTTAGATATATATGTTACATATTCTTTATCATTAGCACCGAAATACTGTCCTATTAAAACATTAACAGCTGTTGCTATTCCTGAAGCTATAGCTGTAATAACCATCGTAAGAGGAAAACTTATTGAAACAGCAGCAAGTCCTTTAGAACCTACAATCTGGCCTATCCAAATGGCATCAACTGTAGAGTATGCCGCATTTAATAAGTTCCCCAAAATCATAGGGATAACTAATATTAAAAGCCCCTTAGCTACATTACATTCTGTTAAATCTAATAATTTTTCTTCTTTTGCCATTATCAATTTACCTGAATTATTTTTTATATCAAATAATTCAGTAATTCTATATAGAAGAGATATAAAAGTCAATAAGTTTTAGTATTTATAAATTATGTTCAGCTGCGGAATGAGAGGCAATATTTGCATCTTTTTTCCATTTGTTTGAAAAATAGTATAGCAAGCTGAAAGTCATACTAAAGAAGTTTCCTATAGCCATAGCAGTCCATATACCCCATAATTCCATTTGAGGAGATATCATATATGCAAGAGGCACTCTGATTATTATATGAGCACAAAAAGCAAACAGCATAAGCATAAAAGTTTTACCAGCTCCATTAATAACACCATTGGCAGTAAACATTACAGCAAGCATTACTATAGAAGGCATAACAACGTAAATATAGCTTTTAGTATATTTCAAAACGCTCATATCTTTAGTAAACATTCTTACGATAATCTCAGGAAACAATACAGAAAAAATAGCCATAAATGCAGATATTCCTACAGAGAGCATTATTCCAGCTTTAAATATTTCCTTTACTCTCTCCATTTTTCCAGCCCCTATATTTTGAGCTGTCATAGTGGCAATACCTGCAGATAATGCTAAAAGCGGAAGAAATGATAAAGAATCTACTCTCATAGATACCGCAACAGATGCAGAAGCAGCTTCCCCATAAGTGTTTATAAGTCTATTTAAAAATAACCAGCTTACAGATACTATTAACTGCATAGCAGCAAATGGAAGCCCTATTTTGAACATTAATTTAGTTATATTAAAATCAAATGCCAAATCAAAAGGATTAGCTTTTACAATACTGTTTTTCATTTTTAAATATATCATAGATACAGCAACAGAAACAAATTGAGAGAAAGCTGTTGCATAAGCAGCACCGTCAAGTCCCATAGGAGGAAAAGGTCCTATTCCTTTTATCATGAGAGGGTCTAATATCAAATTTAATACAGATGCAATAGCTAAAAATATCAAAGGTCTTACAGTATCTCCAATTCCTCTAAGTAAAGCAGAAACTAGAAAATAATAAAACATAAATGGAAAACCTATCATGCTTATTCTGAAATAGCTAACAGAATATTCCATTATACTATCTGCAGTATTTAAAAATCTCATCATAGCAGGAGCGAATATATATCCTATTATTGCCAAAGCTAAAGCAGTTATTAAACTTATAGTAGTTGAAACTCTTGAAACATATATTACAGAATCTTTATCATTAGCACCGAAATACTGTCCTATTAAAATATTGGATGCTACTGTAACGCCTGAAGCTATAGCCATAAGTATTAATATTATTGGAAAGCTAACAGCAATAGCACCAAGTCCTTTAGGGCCTATCATCTGACCAATCCAAATAGTATCAACTATATTATATGCGATATTTAAAAGGTTTCCTAATATCATAGGTATAACTAAGTTTATAAGTCCTCTGCTTACATTACCCTCGGTAAGCTCCAACATCTTATCTTTTTCCATGATTGTCCTCATTTATAAGTTTTTATAATTTATAGTGTTTTTATTTTTATCATAATATTTTCATGAAAATGGGCCTTGAAACATATTATTTTCCAAACCCATTAATAACTTTTTTATTATGCATTGTTTATAGAAAAAAGTTTAAAAAGTATAAAAGCATTCAAAAAAGATAAACATAATGCAAAAGATTATGTTTATTAGAGTTAATCATATTCTCAATAAGAGATAGAAATAAATGACATTTTACAGCAATAATATCAAATACAGATATTTGATTACATGGATAAAACTGCAATAATTTCATACAATTTCCTATATGATTATAAGTTATAAAAACGGAATATATGTTTTCTATTAAAAACTAATTAGTAATCTTATATTCTTAAAAAATAAAGTCAATATCAAAAATGTATTATTTATAAAAATTTAATATTTTATAGTATAAAATATAATTTATTGATATTATCTTCTTCTAGTAGAGGATCTTCTGAAAGTAGATTTTTTTCTTGTAGAGCTTCCTGAACTAGGTTTGAATAATGTTCTTCTTTTAGTAGTAGAACTATTATTATCTACTGTTGTTTTTTTAGTTGTAGATCTTGAATTATTAAATATGCTTCTTCTTGTTGAAGTTCTAGTATATCTGTCATCATAATAATCTCTATTAATAGTTCTTCTTTGACCATAATCATCATAATATACAGGTCTTCTATTGTCCATCATATTCATAAGCATCATATATGTAAAGAAACTGCTTCCAAATCCGCTGTTATTTACCATTCTTTGAGCTCTTTCAGGCTGAATTTCTTCAATGAAGTTTGTATATTTAGTAAAACTATTTGTAGGAAGAGGAACATTAAATTCATATTTTCCTTTATCAAACATCATAGGACCTATTTGAGACATAGAAGTATTAACTATGACATCATCATCATTTAAAAATTGAGAAACTAAAAATATATTTTCTGATTGTCTGCCTGACTTTTTAGCTTCTACTACTACTTTTATACTATCATTTTCTTTATTTGCTGATACGACATTAAAATATGATTTTGATGGTGCAAAACAAGAAATAAAAATAAAATTTAAAAATAATAAAATATAAACTTTCTTCATAATCATAAACCTCATAATTAATTTATATATTTTTTATCTAGTCCAAATTAGTATAAGTAATTTTTTTATACTTATTTCTAATTCCATAAAGTTATTGGATAATGTTTTTCTTTCGCTTTTTATTAATAATTTTTGATATAAAATTTCATTAAGAAGATAAACCAAAAAATCTTCAACACTTGAATATACTTCTCCGGCACTTTCAGAAGTATAAAAAACTATTTCATTATTATTTCTTAATTCATTTGAAACGGCATTTCTTATTCTATCTTTTTCATCATCGTCTAAATCGTATATATGATTTTCTAATTCTTCTCTATTTTTTAAAACTTCAAATTGAAAATCATCTTCATAAAGAGCTCTTAATTCATCATACTCTACCATGTCAAAGTATTTTTTTACTTCGTCTAATATCATACAACCTCCTAAATAGAGTTTTATTATATACGATATTTTTTAGCTGTCAATATTTATATATTCTACAGATTATGAAAAGATGGAATCATTTTATCATAAGTGCAGAATTGTTTAAATCCTATATCTTTTAGAATTTCTTTTGCTTCATTTATATGAAATCCCAAATGACTAGGCTGATGGCTGTCGCTTCCTATAGTTATAATATTTCCGCCCAATTTATGATACAGATTTAATATATCTATGGAAGGCGTAGTATCTTTCAAACCGTATCTATGATATGAAGTATTAAATTCTATTCCTTTACCATCTTTTATAACTATTTTTAATATATCTTCTATAATCGGTTTTACTTTTTCAAAAGGGTAAACACCTTTTTTATCGTATCGTATAATCAAATCTAAATGTCCAAGCACTGAATAATTTTTAAACATTTTTACAACGTTGAGCATTTCTTCATAATAGGCTTCATTGTATTCTTTTTGTGTTTTGTTTCTTTGAAAATCCTGAGTCCAGAATTCTTTATCATTTACCTGATGAACTGAAAATATAATAAAATCGAAATTGTATTTTTTTAAAAGGGCTTCATATTTATCGATAGTATGAGTTTGTATGCCGCATTCAAGTCCTATTTTTATATTAATTTGTTTTCCGTATATTTCTTTCATTCTTTTTATATCTTCTATATATTTTGGGTAATTGACATTTGATATAGTTTTTTCATCTTTTATTTCAATTTCGTCCCAATCTTTTTTTATACCATAATCCACATGATCAGTAATACAAATATCATCTATATTTAGTTTTATAGCATCTTTTATAACTTCTTCTAATGGATAATTAGAATCGTCGCTAAACTCTGTATGTACATGATAATCGGCAGTCATATAATAATCCTTTTCTATATTAATAGTGATCAATGATTTATTTAATTATATCATTTATAATAAAAAGAGACAGCATATTTTTTAATGCTGCCTCAATTTACAAAGAATATTATGAACGAAATACTTTATTTAAGAGTTTTCATATCTATTACATATCTGAATTTTGCCTGCCCTGTTGTAAGTTTTTCATAAGCCTCATCAATTTGATTTGCTGCTATAATTTCTGTTTCAGGGTATATTTTATGCTTTAAAGAAAAGTCCAACATCTCTTGAGTTTCTTTAATACCGCCTATCATAGAACCATAAACTTTTTTTCCGCCTGAGAATATTAATCTTGCCAAATCTATGCTTTGTTTTAATTCTGCTGGAGGAAGTCCTACTATAGCCATTTCTCCGCCGTATTTCAATAGATCAACATAATTGTTAACATCATAACCTGTAGGAATTGTAGATATGATTAAATCGAAACATACAGGAACATCTTTTGTAGAAGTAAATAAATCTTTTGCTCCCATTTCCAAAGCTTCTTTTTTCTTCTTATCATTTCTAGCAAATACATAAACTTGAGCACCCATATTAACAGCATATTTTACAGCCATAGATCCAAGTCCGCCGAAACCAGCAACACCTACTATATCACCTTCTTTTACTCCTGAGAATTTCAAAGGAGAATAAGTTGTAATACCTGCACATAGTAATGGTGCTACTTTTTCCATTGGGGCATCTTTTGGTACAGTAATAGCAAATTTCTCGCTTACTACTATATTATTAGAGTATCCGCCGTAAGTAGGTTCATCATTATGGAAATGGTCTTTACAGTCATAAGTTAGTACGGTTTGACCTCTTTCGCAGAATTGTTCATGGCTTCTTTTACATGCTTCGCATTCCCCGCATGAGTTTACCATGCATCCAACGCCTGCATAATCTCCTACTTGAAACTTAGTAACATTTTTTCCTACTGCTACAACCTTTCCTGCAATTTCATGTCCCGGAACCATAGGGTATATTCCTTCATGCCATTCGCTTCTTGCTGAGTGTATATCGCTATGGCATATTCCGGCATACATTATTTCTATTAATATATCATTATCGCCCATAGAATGTCTTGAAAATTCAAATGGTTTAAAAGTATCTGTTTTGCTATGTACGGCATAACCTTTAGCATTTATTCTCTGACCTGAATTAGCTTCTTCTAAGTTTTTATCAAGTAACATAAATAACTCCTTTTTATAAATATGGCATTATTATAACATTGAAGTGTACTCCAATGTCAATAGGTAATATACATATTTTTGGAATTTTATTACAAATCCCGCCCCTTATTTTTGTTAACTTTATTTACAATTAATAGCTATATTCATATTTAAAGCCAATTCAGAAAAAAGCATGCCCGCCCAAACGTTTATTAGATTTAAAGTCTATTAACCGCACGGTGAATGGATTTTTATATATAATTTAATTTCTATTAATAATATAATTTATATTCATAGTTTTACTCTGCGTGCGGGTATATAAGCTACAAATTTAAAAAAAACTTGGGTGGGTGCTGAAATTTCTAATGAGATTAGCAAATATATTAAAAACAAAATATTCTAATAAAAATTATAAAGCCTAGAGGGTGGGGAGGCGAAAATAAAATTTAATAAAATACAATTTACTATTTTTAAAAAAGCTGTATAATTTAATACAAATTTTATTTAAGGATTTTTATTATGATAGATGTAAAATTAATAAGAGAAAATATTGAATTAGTAGAAGAGAACTTGAGAAAGAGAAGAAGCAAAGTATCTTTAGACAAGTTAAAAGCATTAGAACATGAAAGATTAAATTTATTGAAAGAAGTAGAGCAGGATAGAGCTAAAAAAAATGAATCTTCAAAAAAAATCGGCGAATGCATGAAAGCCGGCAATAAAGAAGAGGCAGAAAAAATAAAAGAAGAAATGAAAAACTTCACAGAATCCTTAAATAAAAAAGAAGAGAAGTTGTCGCAGTTGGAAGAGGCCGTTAATAATGAAATACTTTATTTGCCTAATATGCTTTCTGAAGATGTACCAGACGGAGATGATGAAAAAGCAAATAAAGAAATCATAAGATGGGGCGAGCCTCGTAAATTTGATTTTGAAGTAAAAGACCATGTTGATATAGCTATGGGTTTAGATATTCTTGATATAGAAAGAGCTGTTAGAATGTCAAGAACTCGTTTCTCACTTATGAAAGGAAAAGGTGCAGCATTAGAAAGAGCTTTAATTAACTTCATGTTAAAGAAACATACAAGCGAAAATGGTTATACAGAATATGTACCTCCTATACTTGTTAATAGCAGAACTATGACAGGTACTGGTCAGCTTCCAAAATTTGAAGAGGATTTATTTAAAACTACAGATGATCCTGCTTTATACCTTATACCTACAGCAGAAGTTCCTCTTACAAATATATACAGAGAAGAAATCATACCTGAAAACATGCTTCCTTTATATTGTACTGCTTATACACCTTGTTTCCGTTCTGAAGCTGGTTCTTACGGACGCGATATGAGAGGATTAATAAGACAGCATCAATTTGACAAAGTAGAGTTAGTAAAAATTTGTGCTGCTGACAAATCTAAAGAAGAGCATGAAAAAATGCTTAAAGATGCAGAAAGTATTTTACAGGCATTAGAACTTCCATACAGAGTAGTTGTTCTTTCTTCCGGAGATATAGGAAATGCTGCTTATAAAACTTTTGATATAGAAGTTTGGCTTCCTTCACAAAACATGTACAGAGAGATTTCAAGTGTAAGTAACTGTTGGGATTATCAGGCAAGAAGAATGCAGATGAGAACTAGAAGAAACGGCAAAACAGAATTAGTACATACATTAAACGGTTCAGGTATTGCAGTTGGAAGAACTTGGATAGCTATACTTGAAAATTATCAGCAGGCAGACGGAAGCGTAATAATTCCAGATGCTTTAAGACCGTTTACAGGATTTGATAAGATAGAAAAGCCTAATTAATTTGTCTGATAAATAGTTTTTAATATAATATTGATAAATTAAGATAATATAAAAAGGGACTAATATATTTATTAGTCCCTTATTTTTTTGTTTTTATATTTTGCTAATATTTAAATTTACAAAACAGTATTATATTTTTAAGTTTTTATAAAAATATTTTTAAGTTTTTATAAAAATATGTTATAATGTAAAAATATATTAGGAGTTTATATTATGGCTAATTTATCTTGGAATGAAATAAAAAATAGGGCTTTAGATTTTCAAAAGAAATGGCAGAATGAAAAAAGAGAGAATGCAGAAAAGCAGACTTTTTATAATGAGTTTTTTGAAGTTTTTGGATTAAGCAGGAGAAGAGTTGCAAGTTTTGAAGAACCTGTGAAAAAATTAAATAATAGACAAGGATTTATAGATTTATTTTGGAAAGGTGTTTTAATAGTTGAGCATAAATCATTAGGAAAAAATTTAGAGGAAGCGAAAGCACAGGCATTTGAATATTTTGAAGGATTAAAAGAAGGCGAACTTCCAAGATATATATTAGTTTCTGACTTTAATAATTTTGAACTTTTTGATTTAGATGAAAATCAAGAATACAAGTTTGAGTTTAAAGATTTTTATAAGAATATAAAATTATTCGGTTTTATAGCAGGATATCAGAAAAGAGTTTATAAAGATTTAGAGCCTGCCAATATAAAGGCTTCAGAACTTATGGGAAAGCTATATGATAAACTTGCAAAAAATAATTATAAACAGCATGATTTAGAATTATTTTTAGTAAGGGTGCTTTTCTGTTTATTTGCTGATGATACAGGAATATTCAAAAATGAAGATTTTAAATATTTAATAGAAGATAAAACAAAAGAAGACGGAAGCGATACAGGAATATGGCTTCATCAATTATTTGAAGTACTTGATACAAAAATAGAAGACAGACAGACAAATTTAGATGAAACATTAAAAGAGTTTCCTTATATTAATGGTTCTTTATTTGAAAATACTGTGAGAATACCTTCATTTGATAAGGATATGAGAAATGCTTTGCTTGAATGCTGTTATTTTGATTGGAGTAATATATCGCCTGCAATATTTGGTTCTCTTTTTCAGTGTGTTGCTGATAAAGAAAAGAGAAGAAGTTTCGGAGAGCATTATACAAGTGAAAATAATATAATGAAAACTATAAGTGCTTTATTTTTAGATGAATTAAGAGAAGAATTTGAAAAAATAAAGACAAACAAAAATAAATTAAGAGAGTTTCAACAAAAAATATCAAAATTAAAATTTTTAGACCCTGCCTGCGGATGCGGCAACTTCTTAATTATAGCATATAGAGAAATAAGACAATTAGAAATAGATATATTAACAGAGCTTTACAAAGAAGATTTACAAGACGGAATATTATCTATAGATATTTCAAATTTATCTTTGATAGATGTTGATAATTTTTACGGCATAGAGATAAATGAATTTCCTGCTAAAATTGCTGAAGTGGCTTTATGGCTTATGGATCATTTGATGAATTTAAAACTTTCTATTAAATTCGGCAGAGCATTTGAAAGAATACCGTTAAAAAAATCAGCAGTTATAAAAAATGAAAATGCTTTGATTATAGATTGGAAAAGTATAATAGATGTTAAAGAGCTTTCGTATATACTAGGCAATCCTCCTTTTGTGGGAGCTAGAATGAAGAGCAAAGAACAAAGCGAGGAGATGAAAAAAGTATTTAATAACATGAAAGGATACGGCGATTTAGACTATGTAAGTGCTTGGTATAAAAAGTCAGCCGAACTTATAAAAGGTACAAAAATAAAAGCCGCTTTTGTTTCAACCAACTCTATAACACAGGGTACACAGGTGAGTATATTATGGGAGAACCTTATAAAAGAATGCGGAGTGCATATACATTTTGCCCATAGAACTTTTGAATGGAATAATGAAGCCAAAGGCAAGGCACATGTTTACTGTGTAATAATAGGGTTTGCTAATTTTAATATTGATAAGAAAAGACTTTTTGACTATGAGGATATAAAAGGAGAGCCTCATGAAATAATAGCAGAAAATATTAATCCTTATTTAATAGATTTTGAAAATGTTTTTATAGGAAGCAGAAATAAAAGTATTTCAGAAATTCCTAATATAGGAATTGGTAATAAACCTATAGATGATGGTAATTATTTATTTAAAGAAAATGAAATGATAGAATTTATAAAAAATGAACCTAATTCTGAAAAATATTTTTATAAATGGACAGGTGCTAAATTATTTATAAATAATGAAACGGATTATGTTTTATTAGCATCAAAAATACCTCCTAATGAATTGAAAAAAATGCCTTTAGTTATGGAAAGAATAAAAAATGTAAAAGAATTCAGAGAAAAAAGTAGTAGTAAACCAACAAGAGATATAGCAAAATATCCTACAAAATTTCATATAGAAAATTTTCCAGAAAATAATTATTTACTGATTCCTAGAGTATCCTCTGAAAGAAGAATATATATTCCTATAGGTTTTATGGATAAAAATACTATAGCTGGTGATTCCTGTCTTATAGTTCAAAATGCCGAGCTTTATCATTTCGGGGTGCTTACTTCAATTATGCATATGGTTTGGGTTAAATATGTTTGCGGTAGGCTTAAGTCTGATTACAGATATTCTAAAGATATAGTATACAACAATTTTCCTTGGCCTTTAGACTTATCCGAAGACATTAAAACCAGCATAGAGATTAGGGCTAAGGGTGTGCTTAGTGCTAGGGCTATGTTTCCTGATTCTTCGCTTGCTGATCTTTATGATCCTTTGACTATGCCTAAGGCTTTAATTGATGCACACAATAAGTTAGATTTAGAAGTTGATAAGGCGTACGGCGTTAAGAAAAATGAACTCAAAAATGAAAGTGAGAGAATTAAATTCCTATTCAAAATGTATGAAAAGTATATTGATA
>CASGDY010000085.1 GCA_949300355.1 uncultured Brachyspira sp. | reverse complement strand
ACAAGCTTATATATTATTATATACTTTTATAATAATTCAAAATATAAAAAAATACAACCTATGCTGCAATGTAAAATTGCAGCATAGGTTTTTTATTGCATAATTTTTTTATAAGGGGGTAATTATGGGATTTTTTTATAATAAATATGATGATGGTATATATAGAATAAGAAATATTTGCGGAATAAAAATAACTACAAAACCTTTAGAAAATAAAATTAATTTATTATTATCTAAAATAAATGATATTCAACTAAAAATAGATAATATATACAATTTTTATAGGGATATAAAAGTAAAATTAAATAATATGTCTTTAGAAGAATATAATTATGATAAAAATATTTTTAATAAAATCAATCCTCCATATATTTCTATAATAGTTCCTATATATGATATTGGTAAAGAATATTTAATAAATTGTTTGGATAGCTTAGTTAATCAAACTTTAAAAGAAATAGAAATAATATTAGTTAATGATTGTTCTCCAAATGAAGAAGATGAATTAATATGTAAAAAGTATGCTTTAAAAGATAGAAGAATAAAGTATATCAAACATAAAGAGAATAAAGGTTCTGGTGGAGCTAGAATGACAGGATTGAAAGAAGCTAATGGATATGCTATAGGTTTTGTTGACCCTGATGATACTGTTAATTTAAATACCTATGAAATAGCTGTATCAAAAATGATTTTTAATAATGTAGATATTGTTTGTTTTAATTGGTTAATAATAGATAAAAATTATAATATATATGATGTAGATATAAATATACCAAAATTTGTGTATGGTAAAGATATACTAAATTTATTGTCAATAGAAAGAATGCATGCCTGTGTTTTAGATAAGATTTATAAAAAAGAATTACTTGATAAGTTGGGATATGATTTTATGCCTGAAAAAATATCAAGTGAGGATATGGTAGCAAATTTTAAAATTTTTTCAATAGCAAATTCTTTGGAATATATTACAAAACAATTATATTACTATAAAAAAAGAGATAATTCTATTACAAATAAATTAGATAATAAATTTATTACTGATAAATATATAGCAATTGACAATATATACCAATATGTAATGAATAATAATTTAACTCCTATGAAAAATTGCATGTATAATTTTTTTGTAACTTTTTATAGTTTGTGTCATGTGTTTATTGATAGAAAATATGCAGAAACTAATGATATTAATAGACATACAGAACAGCTTGCTATATTAAAAAAATTGATAAAAGATAATATAAGAGATGGATATATAACTGAAGAGATTTTTTTAGATATATGTAATAAACGTAACCTATGGTTTTTAATAAATTTATATAATTCATAAAAATTTAGGAATATATATGATGAATAATAGTATTAATATATTGAATAGAAATGAATGTACTGGCTGCTCAGTTTGTTATAAAGTATGTCCGCATAATGCCATAGAAATGATAGAAACAAAAGAGGGTTTCCACTACCCTATTATAAATGATAAAAAATGTACTAATTGCGGTATTTGTGTAAAAAAATGTCATGCTTTAAATGATAATTTTAAAAGAGATTTTAAACAGGAAATATATGATGTTAGAGCTAGTGATGAAATAAGAATGAAAAGTTCTTCAGGCGGAATGTTTACTATTGTAGCCAATTATATATTAGAAAATAATGGTTATGTATGCGGAGCTAGTTTTACAGAAGACTGGCTTGGAGTTGAACATATAATAATCAATAATAAAAAAGATTTAGATAAATTAAGAGGTTCTAAGTATATAGAAAGTAATTTAGGTAATACATTTGTAGAAATAAAAAAATTATTAAATGAAAATAAACAGGTATTATTTAGCGGATGTCCCTGCCAAGTATCTGCTTTATATTCTTATTTAGGTAAAGATTATGATAATTTAATAACAATAGATTTGTTATGTAATAGTATAGTCCCGCAAAAAATATGGAGAAAATATTTAAAAGAACTATTTACAGATGATGAAATAAAAAATATAGAGTATATAAGTTTTAGAGATAAAGAAAAATTTGGTTGGGGAAAAGGTATCTATATAAAATTAAAAAATGGACAAGAATATATACAAAGTAGAAATAAATGTATATATGATATTTTATTTACGAAACATATTTCTATAAAAGAAGAATGTTTTAAATGTAAATATAGAAAATATAATAGAGTTGGAGACATTAGTATTGGAGATTATTGGGGTATGCAATATGATAATAATGGAATATCATTGGTAATTATTAATTCCAAAAAATCTAAAAAACTATTTGATAGTATATGCCATAATTTCAAATATATTTACCATAATAAATATGAATATATTAATGGCGGTATTTCTGGTAATTTTATCATCATAACAAATAGAAAATATTTTTTTGATAATTTAGATAATTTTGATTTATGGTCATTATATAATAATTGTAAAATTAATAATAAAAATAATGTTGCTATAGTTAATATGTGTTTTCAGGATAATTATGGAGGAGCTTTAACATATTATGCATTACATGAAATTATAAAAATATTAGGTTTTAATCCCATAATGATATATGATAATAATATACAATATGTAGGAAATAATAATAGTGTTTATGATAATATAAATGGCGGAAAATTCGCTTTAAAATATATGAACATTGGAAATACAACTTTTTCAAAAACTGAGCTTGAAAATATATCTAAACAGTGTGATACATTCTTAGTTGGTTCAGATCAAGTATGGCGTTATATTTTTCATGGTGATAGAATATTTTATTATCTTTTTAATTTTGTAGATAGTTCAAAGAAAAAAATATCATATTCTTCTTCATTTGGTATACCATATTATGAAGGAGATGATGAAAACAAATTATTTTTTAAATATTATATAAATCAATTTGATGATATTTCTGTTAGAGAAGATGATGCAGTTAATATTTGCAAAAATGAATTTAATGTCAATGCTGTACATGTTTTAGATCCTGTGTTTTTACTTGATGAATCATATTATAATTATTCAATATATAAGTCTAAATTAAATATTAAGCATAAGTATATAGGGGCATATTTTAGAATAGGTAATATAGAATTAGATAAATATATGGATTATATTTCTGAAAAATTAAACTTACCAATATTAAAAACAGGTAAAATTGATAATTCTAGTACTGAATATGATAAAGATTTTTCAATAGAAGATTGGCTTTATATGATTAAAAATTGTGATTTTTTTATCTCAGATTCATTTCACGGAACTTGTTTTGCAATGATATTTAATAAACCATTTATATTAATTATTAACAATGGAGCTAGATCTAGATATGAATCGTTAATTAGGATGTTTAAATTAGAAAATAGAACAGTTGAACATTTTGAAGATATTATTAATAATGATAATTTATTTAAAGAAATGGATTATTCAAGTATAAATAAAACTATAGATATAGAAAAAACTAAGTCTTTGGAATGGCTTAAAAATGCTTTGTATAAAGAAAAATCTATGACTAAAGAATCTTATAAAGATGATATTATTAACATTCTTATAGAGAAGAATAAAGAATTATCATTTAGAATTAGTGATTTAAATAATAATATTCAAAGTCAAATTAATAATATAAATACTGTAAATGCTAATGCAGAACATAGTATAATAAAATTATTTGGTATATATAATACAAGATATTATATTCATATATATTTTTTTGGTATAAAAATAACATTAAAAGCTAATGAAAAAAACATAAATAAAATAGCTTGGTGGATACCTATTAGAAAGTGGCGTGATAATTTTAGGTCTAAATTTGCAATAGCAGACCAGACCAGACCAGACCAGACCAGACCAATTAATATATGTATAGATTACACATATTTTTATCATAATTCAAAATATAAAAAAATACAACCTATGCATAAATATAGAGAAATAGCATAGGTTGTGTTTTTTATATAGTCAATTTTATTATCAATAAAACAAAACTATAATCTAGAAACTTGTTATATTTAGCTTTTTATATTAAAATAAATGAAATGTAGTTTTATATAAAAATCGGAGCATATATGATGAGTAACACTAAAGAAAAATTGAAAGAACTTATAAAAGAACAATATTTAATAATAGATGGTGCCACAGGTACAGAACTTCAAAATAAAGAGATTAAAAAAGAATCTTGGATTATAGATGGAAACAATATAGAAGGCTGTAATGAAATACTTAATATAACCGCTCCAAATATAATGAAAGAAATACATATAGATTATTTAAATGCCAATGCCAATATAACAAAGACTAATAGTTTCGGAGCTATACCTTGGGTTTTGAGCGAATATGATATTGCAGATAAAACTTATGAACTAGCTAAAAGTGCAGCATTAATAGCTAATGAAGCAAAAGAAGAATATTTAAAAAATCCTAATTCAAAAGGAGATCTAAACAGAGATATATTTGTTGCCGGCAGTTTAGGACCAGGAGTTAAACTTCCAAGTTTGGGACAAATTAGTTTTGATGAAATGTATAATGGTTATACAGATGCTGCTAGAGGTTTAATAGACGGAGGAGTTGACATAATACTTCTTGAAACGGCACAAGATGTTTTGCAATTAAAGGCTGCGGTATTAGCAGTAAATGATACAGCTAAGAAACTAGATAAAGAAATTCCAATAATGGTTTCTGTTACTATAGAAAAAGAAGGTACTATGCTTTTAGGTACCGATATAGAAACAGCATATACTATACTTTCTAATTTGAATATATTTTCTATAGGTATGAATTGCGGAACAGGTCCTGATATGGCAATGCATCATATAAAAAAACTTTCAGAAATATCATGCCTTCCTATATCAATACATAGTAATGCAGGGCTTCCAGAAAATAGAGGCGGAAAAGCATATTATAGTATGACACCTAATGAATTTGCCAATATTAATAGTAAGTTTTTTGAATTAGACGGACTTGCATTTATAGGAGGATGCTGCGGCACTACCCCACTCCATATAAAGGCATTATCTGATAAAGTAAAAGGTATTAAACCTAAAAATCCTGCATTAGAAAAACAAAGACCTTATATAGCTAGCTTATTTAATGTGGTAAGCATAAAACAAAATCCTGCCCCTTTAATGATTGGAGAAAGAAGCAATGCAAGCGGAAGCAAAATATTCAGAGAGCTAATGATTGCAGGGGATATGTATGGTATGCTTGATGTTGGAATAAAGCAAGTAAAAGCGGGAAGCCATGCGATAGATATTAATGCTGCTTGGGCCGGACGCGATGAAGTAGAAGATATTACAAAAATTATATCTGCTTATGTTAAACAAATTTCTTTGCCTTTAGTTATTGATGCGATAAAACCTAATGTTATAGAAGCTGCTTTAAAAGTGTATGGAGGAAAACCAATAATAAATTCAGCCAACCTTGAACAAGGAGAAGAAAAATTTGATGCTATATGCTCATTGGCTAAAAGATACGGAGCTGCTATTATGCTTCTTACAATAGATGAAAAATCAATGGCTTTTACTTGCGAAGATAAATTAAGAATGGCTGAAAGGATGTATAACCGTGCCGTTAATATTCATAAAATACTTCCTCATGATATAATATTTGATCCTCTTACATTTACACTTGCAAGCGGTGATGAAAAAAGTTTTTTATCAGGAGTAAAAACTTTAAATGCAATTAAAGAATTATCAAAAAAATATCCTGAATGTTCTATAAGTTTGGGAGTATCAAATATATCTTTCGGACTTAAAGAAGAAGCAAGAAAGATAATGAATTCAGTATTCTTGTATGAGGCTATTAATCATGGACTTACAACTGCGATTGTTAATGTGGCTCAAATACTTCCGCTTTCAAAAATAGATGAAAAAGAAATAGAATTAGCAAAAGAATTGATTTACAATAAAAGCAATACCAAAGAACCTTTAATAAATTATATAAATCACTTCTCTGATAAAAAAGAAAAGAAAGAACTTAATAATGAAGAAAATGTCAAAAAGCCTATAAGGGAAGCTATAAGAGATGCTATGCTTGACGGTGAATGGAAAGATATGCAAAACTTACTTAATGAGGTAAAAGAAAATAGCGAAGAATTCGGCGGTGAAAAGAAATTTGCACAGGCTATAATTGATGAAATACTTCTTCCAACTATGGCTGATATAGGTGTGAAATTCGGTGAGGGAACTATACAGCTTCCTTTTGTTTTAGGTTCTGCTGAAGTAATGAAGAAAAGTGTTGACTTCTTATCTGAATTTTTAGAGAAGAAAAAACAAGAAAAAACTGCTAAAATAATACTTGGTACTGTGGCAGGAGATGTTCATGATGTTGGTAAAAATCTAGTTGAAATCATAATAAAAAATAATGGATTTGAAACTGTTAATATTGGTACTAAAGTTCCTATAGAAAAATTTTTAGAAGCTTATCATGAACATAATGCAAACTGCATAGGAATGTCTGGGCTTTTAGTAAAATCTACTGAAGTAATGAAAGATAATTTAGCCTATATTAGAGATAAGGGATTGAAAATTCCTATACTTCTTGGAGGAGCTGCACTTACAAGAGAGTTTGTAGAAAATGATTGTAAAAAAGTTTATGGAGATACTGCTAAAATATTTTACTGCCGAGATGGATTTGATGATATTTTGGCAATAAAAGAGATAATATCTGACAGAGATAAATAAAATTGTTAAATGCTAAAAAATAAATACAATGAATAAAAGTGAGAACGAGTATTCAAGTAAATAAATTTGCTTGAAATTATTCGGCGAGTTCGAGTATATCAATGATAAGGAATGAATATGCCTGAAATAAATCATAAAAATCATGAACATTATATAAATAAACCTCCTTTCTATGGAAGAAAAATTTTTGAATTTAATATGCAAGTGGAAAAAGAAGCCTTTGATATGATTAATAAAGTTAGGCTTTTTAGAGCAGGTTTCGGATATTCTGCTAAAAATCAGGATATGGAAAAATATAATGAAATGATTAAAACTAAAGTAGAACCTAAATACGAAGAAATGAAAAATAATATTATAGAAAATAATTTAATTGAACCTGTTATGATTTACGGATTTTATAAAACTATTACAGAGAATGATAAATTATGTATATATGATGTTGATTTTAATACTAATGAATTAAAAGATGAAAAAATAGAAATTCCTTTAGAGCGTATGGAAAATGAGCCTTATAATTCTATAGTAGATTTTTTTGATAAAGAAGAAGATACTATAGGTTTTACTCTTGTAAGTCTTGGAGAAAAGTTTCATAATTTTTTAAAAGGCTTATATGATAATGATGAGTATAAAGAGTATTATTTTTATAATGCAATAGGAACAAATATTATAGAAAACTATGTTGATATACTTCAAACTTATATGGATAATTTGCTTAACTTAAAAAATAATGGCAAAAGAAAGCATGTAGGATGCAGATATTCTTTTGGATATAAAGCACTTACCAATATGTATGGCAACAGGATAATATTCGATCAATTAAAACCTGAAGAATTTAATGTTACACTTACAGAAAGTTATATGATAGAGCCTGAGATCAGTACCTGTGCAATAGTTTCATTCTGTGAGGATTCTTATTATTTTTCTAATTAAATAATATAGGGTATTTTAAATAATAAAATACCCTATTTAGTTATATGTATTAATTTTCTGATATACTTAAGTTTTAAAAACTATTTTTTAGTATTTAGATGTTCTATTGAAATTTATATGTCATTGCAAATTCAAGTCCATAGTTTACATTATTATTATAATTTGGAGTGATAATAGGATTAAAACTATAATATATACCTCTTTCTTTCAAGTTTCTTTTTATAAGAATTTTGCATAGTAGATGCAACTATATCAGTTATAACTCCACCTACAAACAAGCCAACCCCTATTCCAAATACTGCTATCATAGTAATTAAATCAGATTCAGGATAAAATCCGCCATAATCTTGATATGTAACACCATTTCCAACATTTACTGTATTAGGTGTTTTTGTTGATGGCTTAGATACTAAAAAATATCCAAAATTGTTACCCCAAGAAGCATCTATAATAAATGGAATAGCAGTTAAAACAATTCCTGTTATCCAAGAGCCTCTTCCGATCCATTTTACTATATTGGCATTATTATATCCATCTTTATAACTGTTTATCTGATAATCAGTAAGTTGTTCGTTATGTAATTCTTGTTGCCTTTGTTCTTCCTGTACAGTTGGTATTCTTTTGCCGCTTATTTTACTGTCTATATCCCTTACTATATTTTCAATAGCAACAGCTGTTTCCTGATTACCCAAATTTAAAGATGGTAAATATTCATTAGCAGTAGCTTTATATTGAGAAGTAGTTAAATCTATGATTCTTACATTTATAGCACATCCTGCTCCGGATTCAACTATGCTTCCTACTAAAACATATCCTGCTAAATTTAATTTTGTAGCTATATCAGCATATTCTCTGTCTTTTATATTGTCAAGACCTTGTTCTCTTCTAATAGCATCTCCCAATTCTTTACTTCTATCAACGAATTTATACCCTCTTCTGTTTAATTTTGAAGCGATTTCATTCATAAAAACATTTCCTTGTTTTTATGAAATATCACCTGTAAAAGGAAATAATGATATGTTTTCATTTTGTGCTAGTAAAGGTATATATAATATTAATAATAAAAAAATAATTTTTTTCATAGTTATCTCCAATTTTACTGCTGAGCATTCATATATATATTTTTGACATTTTCAATATTTTTTTCTAGCTTTTGTGCTATTTCTTCACCTATAGTTCCTGAAGATTTTTTTATAACACCAGATAAAGCTCTGTCAAAGTTAGCTTCATCTACTAAATATAATACATAATAAGTATATTTTTCATCTCCATTTGGGTATCTTTTTAATTGCCACCATTCACCTTCTTTTTTAAAACCGCTGAAAGTACTTGCTGATGCCTGCTGTATGCTTTGTTCATGTTCTGTAAAATCTTGACCATATTCTTCACTTGCAGATTGCAATACCGCTTGAGTTAATGTTCTTGAATATTCAGCTGATAAAGTAGTAGAGTTAATTTTTCTTTTTAAATAATTTAAATCTGTACCTGTTTCATTATAAGTAAATGGTACTTTTTTAGGATATAATGCATCCATCTTTGATACAGAATTTATATACTGCATCCATTCAGGCTGTTTAACTCCTATTGAACTTCCCATATCTTCTATTGTAGTCACACCTGTTGTTGCACAACTAAATAAAATAGATGATACTAACATAATAATAAATAATCTTGTTTTCATTTTTTTCTCCTAGTTTAATTTTTTATATATTGATTAAAAAAATCTGAAAATTTATTTTCAAATTGTTCTTTTACTATTTTTGTAATATTATTTAATATATATTTTTTAGCTTCACTCTCTGTTTTGCCATGTTCTTTGCCAGTACTATTTTCATCAAAATTGAATGTATAAATTAAGTAATCGTTTTTATTTAATAAATCTATTTGAAACTGATAATATACCATTACACCGTCTCCGGCAAAATCTGGAACTTCTCTTACATCATCAGTATATATTCTTATTTTTGAATTGATAGCTAGGATTAGATTTATTTAATTTAAAGCCAGCCTTTGAAATTATTTTTTTTATATTTTGAGTTAATGCAGAATTATTATATTAAGTTATAAAATTAAATGTCATTTGTTTTAATATAGAATCTCTAAGAGCAGATATAGTTTGAACTTTATATTTAAGCTCTATACTATCATCGCCTAGATATACTAATTGCTCATAATATATTTGATCTTTTTTTGCTAATATTAAAGCCATATCTGTTGCTGAATATTTTTCTATAAGATCATCTGAATTATTATTAATATATATTTTTATTGCTGATTCATTGTCTTTAATTTTTGTTTTTAGTATTTTAATGGTTTTATTTTTTCCATTACAGCAATGACTCTATATAAATCTTCATTTTTAGAATAATGAGATTCTTTAAATTCTACTCCAAATAATTCATTATAAGACTTAAGCTGAGTATTCTCTTCATAAAAAGAAATATTATCAACATTATTTTCAAACTGATTGTATCTGTCTATGGAATTAATATCTAATTTTATTGAAGTTGAAAAAATTTTAGATAAATTCTCATAAGCATTAATTTGTGCATCTTTTAAAGTTTTTCCTTCTCCAATAGCTGATAAATATTTATTATCGTTATATTTATCTCTAGGATTCAAAATCCAATCTGGAATAGACTGAGAATATAAACATAATGTAATTAAAAGAAATAATATTAATTTATTGATTATTGATTTCATAGTTCTATTAACTTATAAAGCAGATATATTATTTTATTATAAAAAATATATCTGCTAATATTAAAAATTATTAATATTGTTTTAATTCCCAAGTGTTTAATCCTGCACCAAATTTTGTACTAGAAACTATCACTACATCTTCTTCAGAGCCGTCACTCCATCGTATATAACTTCGTCCGTTAGAGTTTATTCTTATACGGCCTGTATATACCTCATAATTTACATCATTATCATATAATGTTATCTCTGCACTATTTCCTAATCCGGCACCAGT
The DNA here is from genome assembly GCA_949300355.1 of uncultured Brachyspira sp. GTDB lineage: Bacteria > Spirochaetota > Brachyspiria > Brachyspirales > Brachyspiraceae > Brachyspira. The sequence continues at coordinate 262 of CASGDY010000085.1, read as the reverse complement.
ATTAGAGATATAAATATGAGAATTTGGCATACCTGATGTTGTATATGTTCCAGATACAAGTATGAGTTTTTGAGCTGGGGCAGCATAGATATAAGATGATATTAAACCTATAACTAATAGCCCCATAATAATATTTTTTTTCATAATATTTTCTCCTTTTATTATATTTCGTTTTGCTAATAAATACGTAAAAATTAAAAAAAACTCATTTTTTTTATAAAAAATTGATAAAAATTTTAAAGTTTATAAAATATTTGACTAC
>CASGDY010000084.1 GCA_949300355.1 uncultured Brachyspira sp. | reverse complement strand
TTTATAATAATTAATAATAATTAAAGATTAATTTCCAACTTCAAATGTATAATGAGTACAAACTTTATCAGGCATAAAATATGCATTTCCTTTTTCCTTAATCATTTTTATCATATCAGCTACAGCTTTGTAATAAAGGAAATAATAATTATACCTTTTATAATCTTCCATAGTTTGAGCTGTTTTTAGCATATTATAATATTTTTGAGATAGGTTCAAAGCGTTTTCATATTGATTATTTATTTAAAATTCTCTGTCATAATCAGCTAAACGTACTATCTTATTATTGAAAGTAAATAAATTTCCGCCGCCGCTTTCCCAGCCTATAACTGAATTTATTTCATTTTTTGGTACTATACTAACCCAATCTGATTCCTGAGCCTTACTAGGATCTACTGAAGATACCTGTAATTGATAAGCACCGGATTTTTTTATATGTTCTTCTGTGATTGTGAAATTAGTTTCTAATCTATTAGCAGTTTCCATAATCTCTTTTATAGGAGGAATTGGATATGTAGTATTAAAAGTTCTGTAGTATTTTCCGTTAAGTTCTGTATATGAAGGCTCTAAAGGTGCAGCATTAGGCTCTTCATAACCTATCATATTATTTCTGAATTCTAAATTAGGATAAGAGAAAACATAACTTCTTATATCTGTAAGTTTATCAGAAGACGGAAGAGTATCTGCTTTCCAATTTATACCATCTTCTGTTGAAAAACATATATTTTGATATTTAATTGATGCTTCAGACGACCAATTTCCTGATTTTTCATTGTATACAAACTTATTATTACCAAAAAGACCTTGAGAGAAATATAGCTTTTCATTATCAGTATGAAAATACATTGTAACTAATAGTTTTTCATTGTTATAGTCAGGAAAATAATTTGTAGTCCAATTCTTAGCATCGCTCATGTCTTTGCCATAATCAATAATGTAATATTCATTGTTATAATAATCAAAAGGAGGTTTGCTAGGATCTCTATTTCCGTCAGGATGTTCATCAAAAATACTTTTATATTTTGTATATAAAAATATTTTTTCTTTAAAATAAACAATAAAATATTCATCTGTATTTATGCCGTATCTTCCTAAAAAATTAGGATTTATATGATTGGTATTAGGCATGTTATATTCTTTTGTAATAGGATTCAAATAATAATTCCAATTTATTAAATCATCAGATTCTACATACTTAATATTTTCAATTAATGATTTTATAATTATGAATGTACCTGACATACTATAATTTACTATATTACCTTTTTTAAAATCTGGATTTTCAATGCATATAAATTTTGATGTTGTATATGCTTCAGATAATACTTTTACCTTATTTTGTTCTATTACTAGTTTATCAGAAATTAAATTAGTCCAATAATCAGCATCTTCAAGATCCATAAGAGGAGATATGCCTCCAATTTTTGTTATTGTGCTTCCATCATTGGCTATTTTTAATAAAGCAGCTTTTCCTGTTTTTTCTAGACTTTTAGTATCAGTATCATATTCATATTCATTTGTGGCAAGTACATACCATTCATTTTTATATTTAAATCTTTTAGCATAACCTCCAAATACTGTTTTACCGGAAACTATTTCTGGTTTTACTATTATTGGTTTTTCTTCTATATCAATAGGAGGAACAGGTACCGGAGTAGGTGTTGGATATTCTGTATTTGGAAATTCTGTTGGAGGAGGTATATCATTAGGACCAAGTAAATTTATTTTTTGCATGATATTATTAATAATATTATTATTAAACTTAATATTAAATTTCTTTTCATAAAATAATACCTTTCTATAAGGAAAAATAAATTATATACGAATATTTATTCCTTATATTCTAATTGTATATTATGGCTATTATTTTTTCAACTTTTATTATTAATATTAAATATAATAAAAAATAGGTTTTTGAATATTAAATAATAATAAACAAAAACCTATAAACAAAAATATATAATTGTGAGGTTAAAATTTGTGAATATCTATATTTTTCTCTAATCTTTCTAATTCACTTCTTAAGAATTCTTTCCATTTATCTGGTCTGAAAATAGGTGAGGTTATGAATATATCTTTATCTCCTCTGCCTGACATATTAACTATAATAACATCATCTTTAGTGTACTGCTTCGCATATTCTATAGCTTTAGCACCGGCATGGGCACTTTCTAATGCAAATATAACACCTTCATTTTTTGCGAATTCTTTTACTGCATTTATTGCTTCTTTATCTGTAGCATAAGTAAATTCTATTCTTCCGGATTCTCCTAAATATGCAAGCTGAGGGCCAACTCCGGGATAATCAAGTCCTGCAGATATAGACATGGTTTCAGATATTTCACCATCTTCTTTTAAAATAAATTTACTCATATATCCTTGAGCTGCAGCATCTTTGGCATGAGGATTTGTCATTCTAATAGCATTTTCTCCAAGATTCATGCTTATTCCGCCGGCTTCTACGGCTATTAATTTTGGATTTTCTCTTTCTATAAAAGGCTCAAAAAATCCTATAGCATTAGAACCGCCTCCAACGCATGCTATCAATGCTTTAACATTCAAATTCCTTTCCTGTATCTGTTTATCCAATTCTCTTCCTATTACAGATTGAAAAGTCCTAACAATATCAGGATAAGGGCTAGGGCCAACAGCACTTCCAAGTAAATAATGAGTATCTTTCAAATCTTTAACCCAATCTTCTAATGCCGCATCAACAGCATCTTTAAGTCCGCGTCCTCCTTTAGTAACGGATACTACATTAGCTCCATACAGCTCCATAGAAGCTACATTAGGCTGCTGTCTTTTTACATCTATCTCTCCCATATAAATAGAGCATTCAAGTCCTAATTTGGCACAGGCTGCAGCGGTGGCAAGTCCATGCTGACCGGCACCTGTTTCTGCTATAATCTTCTTCTTACCCATCTTTTTAGCGAGCAATGCCTGTCCTATAGAATTATTAATCTTATGTGCACCTGTATGAGCAAGTCCTTCTAGTTTAACGTATATCTTTGCTCCGCCAATTTTCTCCGACAAGTTTTTAGCGTACATTAATGGTGTAGGTCTGCCTAGAAAATCAGATCTTAATTCTTCAAGTTCGCTTAAAAATTCTTTATCATTAATATAATGCAGGAAAGCTTCTTCCAATTCAATTAATAATTTTTCTAATGCTTCCGGTACAAATCTTCCTCCGAATTTACCGAAAAAACCTTTATTACTCTTTTTCATATCTATATAATCCTCAATTAAAATGTTTTTATAAGTAATAATACTCTATATAGTAATATTAACATGCATGAAAAAATTGTCAATAGTATTTTGATATAATTATAGAATTTTATATAATTAGAAAATAGTTTATAATAAAATAATACTAATATTGGAGAATTATTTATGCTGAAAGATAGAATAGAAAATATGTTTATTCAGGCTAGATTTTATTTTAATTTAGAGAAATATTCTTCAGCACTTAGAATATATTTAAAGATAATAAATTATTTTGAAAGTAATAATGATGAAGAGCTTGATGCAAATTATGTGGACAGATATTTTGCAAGAAGCTGCTATAAAACGGCATTAACGTTATATTATTTAAATAGATATGAAGAAGCAATAGAGTATTACAGCAAAGCCATAGAAATTAATCCATTATATGAAAAGGCTTTTATAAATAAAGGTATAATACTTGCTAAGTTAATGGCATTTGATGAGGCCCTATATGCATTTAATATGGCATTAGAAATAGATGATAAATCAGAGATATGTTATTTTAATATAGGAATCATATATTCAAAACTAGAGCGATATGAAGATGCATTATTTTATTTTAATAAGGCTTTGGAGCTTGGATATGATTATGCTTATTTGAATGTTGCTATGGTTTTAGAGAAATTAGGCAGAATAGATGAGGCATTTAATATTTATGATAAGGCTTTTGAAATAAATAAATCTTTGGAAGTATTGTATTTAAATAAAGCTAGTTTGCTTATAAATATAAAAAGATATAAAGAAGCTATAGAGTGTCTTGATAAAGCACTTTCTATTTTAGATGAAAATAATTCAAAAGGCGATACCATTATAAAAAATAAAGAATATATAGAATTAAATGTTATTCAAGATGATACAATATATGATAGAATATACTTTTTAAAGTCAGAAGCATTAATAGGATTAGAACAGTATGATTATGCTTTAACTTTACTTTTAGATATTAAAGAATCTAGAAATGTTACCATATTTAATATAATATCAAGATTCATAGAATACATTAATATAGAAAAAATTATCGATATAGTATTGCATGAAAATACTTTTTGGACTGAAGAAAAAGAAGAGTATTTTAATTTTATAGTAAGAGATATGAAAGATATATCAAAATTAAAAAAACTTTGGGTACTTCAGTATATATTTTTATATTTGGTTTCTGTAAAAGATGATGATAAAATTAATGAGATATCTCATTATACAAGCATAGAAGTTTTTGATGATATGGCTTTTGATAAGAGATATGATAAATCAGATAATTCAAAATATAATACTTATCTAAAGAAAAATAAACTTAGAATGACAAGCATAAAAAATGCAAATGACCCTAAAGAGGGAAAGATATTGATGCAGCTTCTTAGAAATAATAAGCTTAATTCCAAATATGGAAATATTAATAATTTCATAGCATTACAGACATCATTCAGCAGATGCAAAGATTCTTTGACTATGTACAGATTATATGGTAAATATGATAATAAAGAAGGTACAGGATGCTGCTTGGTATTTGATAAATCATTTTTTGATACTTCTTTTAATAATTTAAATAGCAGCATACTATTTTCATTTTCTTATGATAAAAATAATTATTCTAATATAGAATTTTATAATGAACAGACATTGCCTTTGTATTTTGTTCTATATTATAATGCTAAAAATAATGAAATAATATTTAATCCTTCTGAATCTGATTATGAGAATATTATTATTGATTTAAATAAAGAATATAATTTTTGTAGTTATGATAAAAAGGTATATGAAAAATTAAAAAATAATATAGGCTATATATTTAATTCTATATTTAAAATCATAAAAAAATTTAATTCAGAGGAATTAGCATTATCATATCAGCTTCTTATGAATATTCAGTATTTGATAAAGGATTCATCTTTTATAGAGGAGCAGGAGATGCGTATAATACAGCTTGTAGAATATGGAAGTAATCCTTTACATATAGATGATAACATGAAACGTTCTTATAAAAATTATCTTTATATATTTGATAATAAAGCATTAAAAGAAGTGATATTAGCTCCTAAAGTTGATGATGCTGATTTTTTAGTTGAAAAGTTTAATGACAGATTAGCAAAAGCCACAAGTATATATAATTCAAAAAATATGAAAAATAAATATAAAGTTAATGTTTATATATCTAATGCTCCTATATCTTGACAAATATGTATTAATTATTATAATCATATAAAAAATTATAAGGATTATATGATGAAAAATATTATATTTTGTTTAGTTGTTATTTTATCAATATTTACTTTTTCATGTGAAAAAGATAAAAATGCAGTAGATAAGGCATCAGATGCTATAAATGAAAAAATAGACAATGCTTCAAAAAAAGTACGGGACGGTGCGGAAAAAGCAGGTGATGCAGCAGATAAGACATTAGAGAATGCTTCAAAAGCTGTAGAAGATGCTATAAAAAAAGCTGATCCTTCTAAAGCTATAGAAAATGCTGTAGAAAAAATTGATCCTTCTAAAATTATAGACGAAGCTTCAAAATCTATAGATGATGCTTCTAAATCTATAGAGTCAGGATTTAAGAAAGCAGCTGAAGAATTAGATAAGGCGAAAGAAAATATATCAGATTCAGTAAAATAGTTATTTAGTAATTTGTATAATAAAAAAAATAAATATCAGGCAATTCATATGTTTATCAATGATATATTAAGTGATTATATAAAAATAATGACTAAAAATAATAATATTGATTCTATAGTTTTATCAGGATCAAAAACTAGTTTGATTAATGATGATATGTCTGATTATGATATTTATGTTTATTCTAAAGGTTTAACAAAGAGCAGGAAAGGTATAGAATGTAGAAAAGAATTTGCAGAGAAATATGCATCTTACTGTGAGATAGGTAATGATTATTTTGAGTACGGCGATGAGATGATATTAAAAGATAGCGGTATATGTTTGGATTTTATGTATAGAGATTTATCTTGGGTTGAAGGAGAGATGGAATATGTATGGAGAGGATACAATTCAAAAATAGGATATACTACTGCTTTTTTATACAATATTAAGCATTCTGATATACTTTATGATAAAGAAGGAAAATTCAAGAAATTTCAAGATGAATTGAATGAAGAATATCCTCATAAATTAAAAAACAATATAATAGAAAAAAATTTTAATGTTATGTATGGCAAAAAAATAGCATCTTTTTATGAGCAATTAGAGAAAGCGGTAAAAAGAAATGATGCTGTTAGTATTAATCATAGGATTACAGCTATATTATCATCATATTTTGATATTTTATTTGCATTAAATGAAGAACTTCATGCGGGTGAAAAGAAGCTTTTAGACTATGTATTGAGATTATGCAGTAAAATTCCAAATAATTTTGATAAAGACCTAAAAAATATTTTAGTTTATAATGAAAATGATAAAAATATTTTAGAAAAAGTTAAAATTCTTATTGAAAATATTCAAAAAATTTTGTAAATTATAAGGCATAAATTTCATTAATATATTCTATCATTTTTTTATTGTATTGAAAATAATTTTATGATATAATATTGTAGTATTTAATTTTTTTTATAGGAAAAATCAATGGAGAATCTAGAGGAGCTTCATAGCTTTTTAAAAAACAGCATAGAAAATGCTAATACTCAGGTCGAAATAGATGATATAAGAATTCGTTATTTAGGCAGAAAAGGAAAGATAACAGAGCTTTTGAAAAGTCTGTCTTCTATAGATAATATTGAGGAGAAGAAAGAGTTTGGAAAGAAAATTAACGATATAAAGAATTATTGTGAGAATGCTTTATCAGAGAAGAAAAATGCTATATCCGAACAGGAATTTTTATCATCTTTAGAGAAGAATAAAATAGATATAACTATGCCAGGAAGAAGACCTAAATCTGCCGGAATTAATCTTCTTACTAGAGTAGAAGAAGAAATAGTTTCAGTTTTAACAGAAATAGGATTCAGAGTTGTTGAAGGTAATGAGATAGAAGATGATTTTCATAATTTTGAGGCATTAAATATACCTTATTATCACCCTTCAAGAGATAGCCATGACTCTTTCTTTATTTCTAAAGAGTATGTATTAAGAACTCATACATCAGGTATGCAGATAAGAACTATGCTTGAAACACCTCCTCCTATAGCAGTAGTTTCTCCAGGTAAATGTGCTAGAAGAGATGCTATAGATTCAAAACATTCTCCTGTATTCCATCAGGTTGAAGGTCTTATGGTTGATAAGGGAATAAGTTTTAATGATTTGAAAGGTATATTGGAATTATTTTGTAAAAGAATGTTTGGAGATAAGACTCAGATAAGATTAAGACCGGATTATTTCCCATTTGTAGAGCCTGGTGCTGATTTGAGTGCTACTTGTGTAATATGCGGCGGAAGCGGATGTAAAACTTGCGGAGGAGAGGGCTGGCTTGAACTTATGGGAGCAGGTATGGTTCATCCTAATGTATTTAAACATGTTGGATATGATATAACTAAATATACAGGTTTTGCCTTTGGAATGGGCATAGAAAGAGTGGCAATGATTAAATATGGAATAACAGATATAAGAATGTTCTATGAAAATGATATAGATTTTTTAAAGCAATGGTAAGTAAATAGGTAAAAATATTTAATTAAGTAAGCCGTAGCAGGCTGATTTATATATTAGGATAATAAAAAATTAGCATACTAATAAATATTTATAAGTGAATTAAGTTGAGGATATAATAATGAGAGTTCCATTAAGTTGGCTAAAAGAATTTGTTAATTTAGACGGATTTAGTGTAGAGGAAATTGCTGAAAAAATAACTTTAGCAGGAAGTGAAATTTCGTCTATAGAAACTACAGGAGGGGATATACCTAGTGTTATTATAGGTAAAATAACATCTGTACATAAACATCCTGATGCGGATAAATTAAGCGTATGTAAAGTTGATGTAGGTGATGGAGATACACTCTCAATAGTATGCGGTGCTCCTAATGTAAAAGAGGGTATATATGTTCCTGTGGCTATGATAGGGGCTAAACTTCCAAACGGATTAACCATAAAAAAGGCTTCTATAAGAGGTTTTGAAAGTAATGGTATGATATGTTCAAGAACTGAATTAGGTTATGAAGAAGCCGAAGGTGTTTATGGAATTTGGATATTAGATGAAGATATAGAAAAAGTACATGCCGATAAAGACAGTATATTAGGTAATTCGCTTTCAACTATAGTAGGAAGTACAGATCATATATTTAATATTGAAATCACAGCAAACAGAGGCGATTTAGTAAGTATTATAGGTTTTGCCAGAGAATGTTCTTTAGTTTTAGAAAGAAGGGTAAGCATTCCTTCTGTTAATACTTATGATGCTGCAGGCGGTAATATAGATATAACAATAGAAAATACTGAAAGCTGCTATAAATATGTTGGAAGGCTTATAAAAGATATAACTGTAGGACCTTCTCCTGATTGGATGCAGAAAAGATTAAGAATGTGCGGTATTAATCCTATTAATAATATAGTAGACGTTACAAACTATGTTATGCTTGAATACGGACAGCCTTTGCATGCTTATGATTTTGATAAAATAAAAGATAGTAAAATCATAGTTAGAAATGCCAGAAATGGAGAAAAAATTACTTTGCTTGACGGAAGAGAAGTTGATCTTACAGATGAAGTTTTAGTAATAGCTGACAGCGAAAAACCTGTAGGTATTGCCGGAGTTATGGGCGGCGATTCCACTAAAATTGAAAGTGATACAAAAAATATATTAATAGAAAGTGCATATTTTGATCATATAGCTGTAAAAAAATCTACAATAATAACTAAAACAAAAACAGATGCTTCATACAGATTTGAAAGAGATATAGATTATACTCTTACTCTTGCAGCTTTAAATAGAGTTGTTGATTTAATAGTTACTTTAGATAATGGATGTAAAATAGCTTCAAGATCTAAAGAACTTAATGTTAAGCAGTTTGATGCTAATATAATAGTATTTGACTGCGGACTTGTAAAAAGATATTTAGGTCTTAATATGAATAAGATGGAAATATCTTCTATATTCAAGAGATACGGATTTAAGGCTGTAGCACTTGGAGAGAATAACCTTAAAGTAGAAATACCTTATTACAGACATGATTTATCTATAGCTGAGGATTTGATTGAGGAAATAGCCAGAGTTTACGGTTATAATAATATATCTTCAAATGTACCTCATATTAAATGTAATCCTATAAATACAGATTATGCTGAAGTGAGCTTTGTTAAGCATAGAATGGCTTCTTACGGACTTTATGAAACTAAGCAGTATTCTATGGGAGACAGCAATGTATTTAAATCTATGGGAATAGAAGAAGAAAAACTTATAAAAGTTGTAAATCCATTAACTAATGAAATGGATGTTTTAAGACCTACTACTTTAGCTTCTCTTCTCAATAGTGTTGCTTACAATCAGAATCATAGACATAAAAATGGGGCTTTATTTGAAGTAGGTAATATATTCTATAAAGAAAATGAAAACTTTATGGAAGAAAAGCATTTATCTGCTGTTATGTTCGGACTTTATCAAGAAAAATTATGGAATAAAGAGGCTAGAGCTTATGATTTCTTTGATATGAGCGGAGTTATTGAAGAGCTTTTAATAAAAGATTTAAAATGCAGCGATTATAATTTAATACCTAAAGAACATAAATGGCTTATACCTACTATGTCAGGTGAAATTGTTATATTTGGTGAGAAAATAGGTATTATTGGAAGACTTCATCCTAAACTTCTTAAACTTTTTGATATAAGCGGTGAAGTGTATTTCTTGGATATTGATATTAGAAAAACTTTGAAATTAGTTAAAGAAAGAGTTAAAAAACAGAAATTAAAAGATATAGGTAAATATCCGGCAGTATTCAGAGATTTAGCTTTGGTTTGCTCTAATAATATAGAGTTCAGTAAGGTTATTAAATCTATAAGTAAATTTAATAATATCATACAGAATGTAAGTGTTGTTGATAGATATGTAGGCGAGCAGGTAGAAGAAGGTAAACAGTCTATAGCAATATCTATAACTTATTATGACCCTAATAAAACTTTAAGAGAAGAAGATATTAATAGTGTAGAAAAATCTTTGCTTGAAATGCTTAAAACAAGATTTGATATTAATTTAAGAGCTTAATTTGTAAAAGAGGTTTTATAATGGAATACGATATAATCACTTGGGAAAATATAGATGAAGCTATAGAAGTATTAGCTAAACAAATAGAAGATTCTAAGATTCATTATGAAGTTATTTACGGATTGGCAAGAGGCGGATTAGTGCCTGCTGTTATGCTTTCTCATAGGCTTAAAATTCCTATGGTTTTAAATATGGAAGAAGTTTGGAGATTGAAAGTAAAGAATAAAGCTGCTTTGATTGTTGATGATATATCAGATACAGGGGAAACTCTCAAATATTTTGATGATCAGAAATTTTTTTCTTATATTTTTATAGGATATGTTTGTTTTTTTATATTGAAATACAATTAATATATACTAGCGATTTTTTATTTATGATACATAAAAAAATTATTTAATAAAAATATATATCTGCCACATACTCACAAGTTTTTTATTTCTTTATTTATATTTATAAAAAAATTATTCGTTTAAATGGTCTACTAAATAAATTTAGTAGACGCTCATAATTTTTTTATTTCTTCTATACTTAAACCTGTATTTTCACTTATGATTTTTATATCTATACCGGATTTTTTGAAATTTCTAGCTATTGATATTGCTTTATTTTTTTCGCCTTGTTCTATACCTTGTTCTATACCTTCAGTTATTCCTTCTTCTTTGGCTTTTTTTAAATCCAATTCTATACTTCTATCAAAGAAATATGCATCTATTTCACGCTTTTTATATTTATCCATTACAGGAGTATTATTTACGAAAGTATGGCATTTCTTTTCTACTTCTTCAAAGATAGTATTTTCTTTTATTAAATTTGACATATCTTCTCCTTTAAAAAATTTTACCCAAGAAATGAATTCTTTATGTATATTATCAAGATTTTCTATTTTTTTATTAATATCTTTAAAATTGAATTTAGGAAGTTCTATAAAGTGTAATTGACAATGATCTGTAAGAATCTTATTATTATTTAATTCTTTCAATACATAACAATTATGAACTTTATCTTCATTTGTTAGTATGAAGTTTGTTATATTGATACTTACAGTTGGTTTCAATTCATCATAAAAAGAACCTCTGTTTAAACTGCTGCTGTAATTATATGCCCAATAATATAAAGCTCTTTTTATAAAATCTTCATTACCTCTTGATTGTATCTCTATTAAAACTGTTATTCCTGTTTCTGTAGTAGCCTTAATATCGACTATAGATTCTTTTTCATTGTAATTTTCTGCTATATTAAATGGATTAAGTATTTCTATTTTTTCAAAAGTTTCAAAATCTAAATCTTTAAATACTGCATTAATGAAATTTAAAGCTATATTTTCATTGCCTTCATGTGAAAATAAATAGCGTATAAAATAATCATTAATTCTATTTAAATTGTTTATTGTAACTGTTTCATTTAATATTTGCTTTAATTTTTCTAAATCTTTCATAACTTTATTATACTAGATTAACTATAAATGTAAAGTTACAAGTTTAATCATCAAAATTTACTTTCCATTTCTTGGAGCTTTTTTTAGAATATATGCAATTTCTCTAAGTTCAAGATTCTCTGCCATATCTAAAGCAGTATCTCCATCGTCATCTTCTATATTTACATCGGCTCCTTTTTCTACTAGAAATTTAACAAATGATTCATTAGATTTTCTTGTACAAGCCCACATTAAAGAAGTGTATCCATTATAATCTTGAGCATTAATATCTGCACCTTTTTCTAATAAAACTTCAGCTAATTTTATACGATTTTCCTGAAAACTTATATTATAAAAACTACCTTCAAGCATACCAAGATGTATCAAAGGAGTATATTGGTTTTTATTCTTTATGTTTACATCAGCACCTTGCTCTATTAAAAAATGAGCTATTTCAAAGTCTGGCATAGTAGTAAGAGTTTTGTTTAAAGCTGTGTATCCTTCATTATATTGGGCATTTATATCAGCATTTTTTGAAACTAAATATTTTATTACGTCTATATTTATTTCCAAACTAGGTTTACATGCTGATATTAAAGCAGTACTTCCTCCTTTATAAAAGTTTACATCAGCACCGTTTTCAACTAATAATTTTACTGTTTCTAAATTATTTACACCATACATTAAGGCTGTATTTCCATAATTATTGAAAGCATTTATATCTGCACCTTTTTGTATTAGAAGTTCTAGCACTTTTATATTATGAATTCTGGAAGCATACATTAAAGCTGTGTATCC
>CASGDY010000083.1 GCA_949300355.1 uncultured Brachyspira sp. | reverse complement strand
ATGGTAGATAGAAAAAGAATTAACAAATATTTCATAATAATATATCCTATAGTCAAGTTTTTATTTATTATATTATAAAAATGTATTTTTTCAAGTTTTATATTAAATCCCTATAGGGTATATTTTTATTAAAATTCAATCTTAGAAAAATTTATTTTAAAACCCCGCCCTTTATGTTTATTGTTTTATACGGCAATATTACCTTTATTTGTCTTTTAGTTTATACTTAAAATTTTTAAGTTTGTCAATTTTTATGTTGTTCTTTTTCTCGCAGTACTTCCTTCGGTCGCAAAAGAAGTGGGGTGTTACGAAGTACGCAGAGCGGCACGTCTGTGTGCCATCACAAATAATAAAATTTAAAAAACTAGAATTGACAAAATATATTTGTTTAGGTATATATTAAAAAGTATTAATTATATTCTTCAAGAAGCTCAACTATATCTTCAAAATTTTCTAATTTTGCCCAATCAAGTGCAGTATAACCATTTTCATCAGTTATAGAAGTGTCTGCATTATTTTCTAAGAGTACTTTTACAGCTTCAAAGTGATTAAAACTAGCGGCCATCATCAAAGGGGTTGTTCCAAAATCAGTGGTATAATTAATATCAGCACCATTTTCTAATAACATATTTATTATATTAATATTCCCGTTATAAGCAGCATTCATTAAAGGAGTAGGCGATATAACCATATCTTCATTTTCTATTTCGCATACTGTATTGGCGTCAGCTCCCTTTTCAAGTAAAAATTTTACCATCTCTTCATTTTCATCACTTGAGGCATAAACTAAAGCATTAATGCCATAATCATCTTTAGCTTCAATGTCCGCACCTTTTTCAATTAAAAGCTCTGCTATAGCAATATTATTATGGCTAGCCATAAGAGGAGTAAATCCTGACTGAGCAGGTAAATTGACATCGGCTCCTAAATCTATAAGTTTACGAACAAGTTCTTCATCATACATAGCTTCTGTTAATGGAGTAGAATATCCTAAAGTTAAATTAACATCTGCATTATTTTCTAATAAATAATTTATAATATCAGTTTGCTTATATTCTATAGCTTTTATTAAAGGGGTTGACTTGGGATATTCATCTATCTCTAAGTTATAATTAACATCTAAACTTTTTGATTCAATTAATTTTTTTGATTGTTTCCAAATCTCCTGATTCTATAAAAGATACAATTTCTTCATCTGTGTATGAATAATATGTTGTTTCTTCTGTTTCATTTGTATTTATTGATGTATTATCTGCTTTTGATTGTTCTGTTTGATTTATGTCTTTACTATCATCTATGTTTATAGCTGCTTTATCTGTATTATTATTGTTTGATTCTTTATTATTGTTATTATTATTAGAACAAGAAAATATTATGATAGATAGAAAAAGAATTAACAAATATTTCATAATAATATATCCTATAATTAAGTTTTCATTAGTATATTATAAAAATATTTTTTTTGCAAGTTTTTAATTAAATCCCTATAGGGTATATTTTTATTAAAATTTCAATCTTAAAAATTTATTTTAAATCCCCGCCCTTTATATTTATTGTTTTATACTTGAATATTAACTTTATTTGTTTTTTAGTTTAAATCAGAAAATAAAGCACCCGCCCAAGTTATTATTAGATTTATAATCTCTTTAACGCACGGTTAATACATTCTATAATATTGTGTAATTTTAATTTCAAACAAATCTATATTTTTAGACTCATTCTGCGTGCGGTTATAGAGCTATAAGTTTAAATAACACTTTGGGTGGGCAGCTAAAATAACAGTTCAGATTTTTAGTAAATGCCAGAAAATATAAAAAGGATAGAGGGTGGGCATTTAGAATTGAATTTTATAACAAACAGATTTATATGGTTTAAATAGTTATATTAGTTGACTTTTTATGTATATATTTATATAATAAGTTGTATTTTGTGGTAAAAAGAGGTTATTTTATGAGGATTTTTAAAATATTTATTGTAATTATTTTTTCATTAACATTATTTAATTCATTAGCATTCACTCAATATAATAATGATGAAAAAGCTTTAATAGAGGCTTGCAAGAAAGGCGATTTAGAAACAGCCAAAAAATTAATAAGAACAGGCACTGATGTTAATACAAAAGATGATAAAAGAGTTAGTGCTTTGATGTATGCTATAAAAAGCAGTAATTTGGATTTAGTAAAAGAATTAGTAAGATTTGGTGCAGATATAGGCTATTATTATGGTTCTTCTGATGACAGAGGTAAAAGCGTAAATATTGATATTGCATTCTTTGCTCTTGAAAGCGGCAATAATGCTATTATTGAATATTTATTAAGCAAGGGAGCCAATCCAAATGATTTTTTATTTTTTGCCATATATAAAAATGATATCAATGGAGTGAAAGAATTTATAAAAAAAGGAGCTGATGCTAATTATTATCTTCCTTATGCATCTGAAAGAGGTAATGTTGCTGTGATGCAGGAACTTATAAAATCAGGAGCAAAAGATTTTAATAATTCATTGAGAAGAGCTATATTTGAATATATTTATCAGGAAATTGATAATAGTGAAGCTATAATTGAATTAATAAAAAGCGGTGCTGATATTAATATGACATTAAGTATAGATGTATCAGAAACAGACAACTATTCATATTATATTCAAGTACCAATATTCTTTTACGCTATACAAACAAAAAATTATAATATCGTTAAGGCTTTTTTAGATGAAGGTGTAAAACTTGAAGGTACTAACTCTAATAATCAAACTGTAATAATGGCAGCAATAATAAGTAATAATGCTGATATAGTAAGAGAGATATTAAAAAAGGATAAAAGTTTATTAGAGGAAGAAATTGAAGATGAAACAATATTAACTTGGGCAATAAAGAATAATAGAGGTTTTCGTTATGATTATAATTATAGTGTAGATGTAAAAGTTATAGACGCTCTTTTAGAGGCAGGTGCTGATTATAATGCAGAAAATGCTGACGGTAAAAATGCTTTAATGGTTGCAGCCTCTGAAGGCAGAGAGGATATTATTGAATTGCTAGAAAAATACGGAGCTTAATTGTTATATAAGTGATAAATGATTTTATTTTAAGGATAAATTATGAAAAAACTCACAATAATTTTTTTTATTTTATTTTTGATTATCGGATGCAGTAAAGAAAATAAAATAGAAACTTATGTAGACGGTAAAGAAAATAATGAAATAATTACTAGTTATGATGAAATGATTATATATAAATCATCTCTTTCTTTAAGATATAAAATTAAGCCTGTAGGAATTCCTATTATAGAGTCTGTAGAAACTGATAAGGATATAAAGTTAATTCCTTCAGACTTTGTCATAATTGAATCTAACTCCAATATGACAATAAAAATGAATAGTGATGAATCTATTACATCAAATTTTACATCGAACTTAAAAATGGGAGAAGAAGCAATTATGTCAGTAACAATAAATAATGATGGTCTAAAAAAATAAATGATAAAGATTTAAAAAAAATTAATTTAAAATTAAAAATTAAATCAAATTTAAAAACAGGAGAAGAAGCAGTATCATATTTAAATACAAATATAAAAGTATACAATTTAACTTTAAGATATATATTATGGATTTTGTGTGCTTTGCCTATATCTGTCACTTCATTAATGTATTTTAGAGAAAAATGTCTTGAAAATAATTTTCTTTCAATTTTTGATTTTCTTATTGGGGATCCAATAATAGGAATAATGAAAATTATATTATTTGTTATTGCTATTTTGGTTATGCTTTTTGGACCAATATATTTGTTTGGTGTATTATTTGGTGTGGCTAGTTTCTAATTATTGCATTATGCTGTTTTTATAGTAAAATACTTTTCATTGTTAAGGATTTTTAATAATGAAAAAAACTGATAAAAATAATAAAAAAGATAATAATAATTTTGATGAGTGTTTTGAAGAAAGCATAAAGGATAATATAATATTCTTTCCTATAAGACATCATTCGCCTGCATGCTCATATCATTTGAAGAAAGTTTTTGAGAGTTTTAAGCCTGATGCGGTACTTATAGAAGGGCCAAGCGATTGTAATGATTTGATGAAATATATGCTAGAAGAAGATACCAAAGCACCATTTTGTATTTATTCAAGCTATGTTGACGGAGATAATGAGAAATACAGGTGTTATTATCCTTTTTTGGATTATTCGCCGGAGTTTACCGCTATAAGAGAATCATTAAAAAATAATATTCATTGTAGTTTCATAGATATGAATTATGCTTTTATGATAGAAAATTCCAAAGATAATTCAAAGCCTGAAAAAGAAAGTGATAATAATAGTAAAGAAGAAAATAATGAAAATTCAGAAACCGAAGAAATCAATAATGATACAAAAAGAAAAAAGTTAATATCAATTTATGATAAGGATGATAATAAATTCAATGTTAATGCTTATACTGTAGAGCTTACAAAAAAAGCAGGACTTAGAACTTTTGCCGAGCTTTGGGAGAGGGATTTCGAGATAAACGGAATACTTAAAGACAGCAAAGATTTTATAAAAAGTGTTTATGCTTTGGGCTATTATATGCGTTTGATAGAAGATGAAGATTTTGAAACTAGAAACAGAGAATATGTAATGGCTTTAAATGTTAAAGAGGCATTAGAAAAATATAATAGAGTTTTGGTAGTTACAGGAAGTTTTCACACTAAAGGCATAATAGATAAATTAAAAGAAGATGAAAAAGATAATAAAAAATTAAATAAAGAATATAAAAATTTAAAAAAATATATAATTTCAAATACAGCCAACTATTTAATACCATATTCATTTGAAGATGCAGATGCTAGAAAAGGATACAGAGCAGGAATAGAGTTTCCGGCATTTTATAATCTAGTTTATAAAGAACTTGAAAATTACAGCAGTAAAAATAATACTGATGATATTGGCAATATGTATTTAAATGTTGTGATGTCATTTATAATAAAAGCTTCAAATATAGACAGGCATAATCATAATGTAAGTATTCCTGACTGTATTAATGCTTATTATATGGCGGTTAATCTTGCAAAATTAAGAGGAAAGCATTCTGCAGGAGTTTATGAACTTATAGATGCTGCTAAAAGTGCATTTGTTAAAGGCGATATATCTTTGGAGAATACAAGCAATCTTGATTTGATGATGAAGCTTCTTTCAGGTATGTCAAATGGTACTGTATCATCAAAGAGTATAGTGCCCCCTGTTGTTATAGATTTTAGAAATAAATGCAAGGAATATAAAATAAGAACTGACAAAACAGAAGAAAAAGAATCTATATTAGATATAGTAAAAAATAGGAGTCATTTTGAAAAGAGTAAATTTTTTCATAAGATGAAATTTTTAGATACAGGCTTTTGTAAATTGGAAAAAGGACCCGACTATGTAAATAAAGTTAATAAGAATCTAGCTAGAGAAATTTGGAAATATGAATATAAAACATCTGTAGAATCGGCTTTAATAGATAAATCCGTTTATGGTCTAACAATAGAAGAATTAGCATCAAATTTAATAGTTGAAAGACTTAATAACCGTATAGAAGCCAGAGAAGTTTCAAAACTTTTGATAGAAGCTAATGTTATGGGTATTTACAGCTTTTTTATTGATAATTACAATAAAATAGAAGAAACTATACTTAGCGATAATAATTTTATAAGTCTTTGCTTATGTCTTAATAATTTATCATATTTAGCTAATATGGAAGCTATTAATAATAATTTATCAAAAGATAGAGAATCTTTATTTGATAATTATGATATAATGCCGGTTATGGAATCTTTAGCAAAACAGACATTTATGCTTGCTGTTGTCAATATGGATTCTATGAAGAATTTAAATGAAGAAGAAGCATTAAAAAATTCACATTATATAAAAGACCTGTATTCATTTACATTAGAAAATCCTAATTATTGCGATATGGATATTTTTAATGATAAGATAGATTTAATGCTTGATAATACATTCGGAAGTTCTCATATATATGCAGTTTGCTTGGCTTTAAAATACAAATCCGGAAGATTGATGGCAGATGAATTTTCTAATATAGTATCATCTTTTATGGAGTCTTCAGATATAGAAGCTGCTTCTTATTTTTTGAATGGTATACTTTTAGCGGCAAGGGATATTTTATTCATTAATGAAAACATCATAGAAAGTATAGACTCGGCAATAAAAAATTTAGATGATGATAAATTTTTAGAGGTGCTTCCTAATTTTAGATATGCTTTTTCAAATTTAAGCCCTGTAGAGATAGAACGTTTTTCAGGTATTATAGCAGATAAATACAATATTAGTAAGAACAAAATATTGATTGATCTTAATTTATCTATAGAAGAAATTCAATTAGCTTCCAAAATAGATAATGAAGTTTTTGATTTAACTAATAAAACTTTATGAAAAAATCATAAAAATGAACATATTAATATCAAATTTGTATTATATGTATAAATTTATTTGTTGTTTTATTATTATTTATTTATATTTCTTATTTATTGAGAAAAAATATAAATAAAAGCATTGTAAATATAGTTTACAATACTTATAATTTATTTATTATAAATTTATAAAGATATCAGGGGAACTATTTTTGAATTTATTCGTCTAATAATACAAAGTTTATATATAATATGCTATATAGTAACTTGATATTTTCTATTCTAAGTTTATAATATAAAAAATTATAATTATTAAACTTCATAATATGATAAATTGATATTAGGAGATAGCGGTGAAATTTTATGTTACTCTGGTTTTGATTTTAATATTAAGTATCTCTTTATATTCTCAGGATACAAATTTAACTGATAATACAGCATCTAATGAAGCTCCGGAGGTAAAAAAAATATCTATAACTTTGGAAGATGCTTTGATGATGGCTTTTGATGCTAGTAAAACATTAAAACAGGCTGAATATGATGTAAGAATAGCACAAGTTCAAAAAGATGCTTCTTTTTCTGATTTATTTATGCCTTCTTTGAGTATAAGCGGAGGATTAAATTTAGCAGAATCCAAAGAATATTCAGTTAACGATATAAATACAGGTGTCTATTCCAGCCCTGATACTTGGTCTGCTTCTGCTACATTATCCAAAACATTATTTACAGGATTTAGAAATTGGAACACAGACAGGGCAAGAGATGTTAATTTAAAGATGAAAAAAGACACATACTATGATGAAAGACTTAATGTAGATCTCAATACAAAATTAAATTTTTATAATACATTTGTGGCACAGGAAAATTACAGAGTATATTTACAGCAGCAAATGAATTATAGTAATAGAATGAGAGAATCATATATAAAGTATAGAAACGGACAGGTTTCAGAGTATGAATATTTGAATGCTAAAGTACAATATGAAACTACAAAACCTCAGGTTATAACTTTAAGCAATCAATATCAAAGTTTGAAATTAACATTTATTAGACAGATAGGATTAACTAATATTGCTGATGAAGTAGATTTAGTAGGAAATATATTGGATGCTACTAATATAGCATTGCCGGATATGGCTTATGATGATTTGCTTACTGTTATCATGAATAATAATATAGAATTAAAAAATATGGCTAGTAATTTGGAGATGTTAGAGTATAATAGGAAAGTAGCAAGAAGTTACTTATGGCCGACTTTATCAGCAAATGCTAATGTAGGTATTACTACTGTAGATAAAATAAAAATGGAGAATGGTACATTTAAGAAAAATAGACAAGGTGAATTTAATTGGGGAGTAGGTTTTTCTCTTAATTATAGTCTTGACTCTCTTTTACCATTTTCTTCTACAGCAAAAGGTGCCGAAGAAATTGAACTTAGCATAAAGCAAATGGAAGTAAGCTATGACGAATTAAGAGACACTATAGAGATAAACAGCAGAGATTTGATTTCTACCGCAAGATCTCAAGCGGTGAATTTACAGTCGCAGGCAGGAAACGCTAGAACAGCAGCTTATGCTTTACAAATGGCTCAAAGACAGTATCGAGGCGGTACAATATCCACACTTGAACTTAATGATGCTGAAATAACATATTTGAATGCACAGCTTGCATATTTACAGGCTATATATGATTATTTTTCAAGTACTTTACAAATATTAAAACTTTTGGGAGCTTAAGGAGATTATGATGAGAAGAATAAGTATTATAATATTATCAATCGTTTTAATTTTATCTATTTTATCTGTTTCTTGTAAGAAAGCAGCAGTAGATTTGAGAAAAAAAGAAAATCCTATAAGTGTATTGGTAGCAGCACCTATAAAACAGCCTTTAGAGGAATATCTTGATTTATCAGCTGAGATTAAAGCTATTAAAGAGGTAGAAATATCATCTGATGTGCCGGGAAAAATTGCTAATATATTAAAATATGAAGGAAGTTTTGTTAATAAAGGCGATACAATAGCATTGATAGACAGATTTGTAATAGGTGCAAATTATGCTTATGCTCCGGCAAGAACTCCTATTTCCGGTTATGTTACAACTACATATATGGCAGTAGGTGCTTCAATAGCTGCTTCTACTCCTATAGCAAATGTTGCTGATATTAGCCAATTAGAAGTAGAAATACAAGTTCCTGAACGTTCTATTACAGGAATAGAATTAGGACAAAAAGTAATTATAAGAGTTCCTTCAGCTCCTAATAAAGAAATAGAAGCTACTATTACTAAAAGAGATTATGCAGTTAATCCTTCAACACGTACTTTGATGGTAAAAGCTTTAATAGATAATAAAGAAAGACTTCTATTACCTGGAATGTTTTCTGATGTATCAATACTTTTGAATTCTGCTGATAATGTATTTGTTATACCAAACAGTGCTATGTTCAGTGATGATTTGGGTAAGAATTATATATATGTTGTTAAGCAAGATACTTCAAATAATCCTCCATCAGAAGTTCAGGCAGCAAATTCTACTAATGTTCAATATAGAGCATATACAAGAGAAGTTAATGTACTATTTACTTCTAAAGATAAAGTAGCTTTAAGCGGCGGACTTGAAGAGGGAGAAGAGGTTGTAATGTTTGGACGCGAATTCTTAAAAAACGGATCATTAGTTAATAGAATAGAAAATGACCCTACTATTTTAGAATATATAACTCCTCCTACAGCAGTTGCTTCAGCTAATACTAATACGCAAAAAACAGCAGTAAATACAAATACTACTGTAAAAAATAATACAGCAGCTCAAAAACCTGCTGCTACAAAACCAGCTGCTACAGTAAGAAACAATACACCTGCTGCTGCAAAACCTAATACTACAACTACAGTAGAAAAACCAAAACAGACTGAAACAAACACTTCTAATAATGATGCTATATACTCAGTTGGAGGTTGATTTTTCTTATAATTATATTTCAAATTAAGTAAGGAGCAATTATGAGAAGTTTTATTGAATTAATAGTAAAAAGACCCGTAGCTGTTTTTATGGGTATCGTTGCTGTTGTTATACTTGGTGCTGTTAGTCTTTCAAGGCTTCCTATCGACTTTTTGCCTGATATGGAATTGCCTTTTATTAGTATTAGGACAACTTATGATAATGCTGGTCCTGAAGAGGTAGAAAAATCTGTTTCTAGGATCATAGAATCAGCCGTTTCTTCAGTTAACAATATTAAAGAAGTAAGTTCATCTTCAGAAGAGGAAGAATCAAGAGTTTTTATAGAATTTAACTGGGGAAGTGATTTGGCTTCTGCTACAGCCGATATTAGAGAGGCAATAGACAGAATAAGAAAATCTTTGCCTGATGATGCTGAAAGCCCTGCCGTTTATAAATTCTCCACTGATAATATTCCAGTTATGGAAATATCTTTCTATGGTACAGACAATTTATCTGCTTTATACAATTTAGTTGATAATCAGATATTAACTAGTATAGAACAGGTTGGCGGTGTTGCTATGGCTGAGATTAGAGGAGGACTTAAAACTCAGATTAAAGTTGATGTTGATATGAACAGACTTCAAGCTTATGGACTTGATATTAACTCTATAGTAAGCACATTGGCTATGGAGAATCAGAATATATCAGGCGGTGAAACTTATGAGGGAGTTTATAAATATACTTTAAGAACTACAGGTGAGTTCAAAACTGTTAATGATATAGGAAATGTTGTTGTGGCATTAAAAACAAACAGCACTCCTATAAGACTTAGAGAATTAGCTACAATTTATGAAGGTTATGATGAAGACGGCGATGTAATGAAAGTAAATGGTACTCCTGCCGTTAACGTTTCTATAAATAAAGAATCAGGTGCAAATACTGTTGCCGTTTCTGATGGTATAAAGAAAAGATTAGATTCTCTTAATTTACCTGAAGGTATAAAATATGAAGTATTATTCAATAGTGCTGATAATGTTAATAATGCTATAAAAGGGGTTCTTGATACTGCTTGGCAGGGAGGATTATTTGCTGTTATTATTCTTATGATATATTTATGGAATGTAAGAACTGTACTTATAATAGCTGTATCTATTCCTATGTCTATAATTGTTACATTTACTTTGATGTACTTCTTCGGAACTACTTTAAACATTATTTCACTTTCAGGACTTGTACTTGGTATTGGTATGATGGTTGATAACTCAATTGTTGTACTTGAGAATATATTCTTCTATAGGAATAATGGTTATGGTAAATATTCATCTGCTATAGACGGTACTTCTACAGTGTCACTTGCTATATCTGCTTCTACTCTTACTACAATAGCGGTATTTTTACCTTTCCTTTTCGTTGAAGGTCAAACTGGACAGATGTTCAGAGATTTATGTATTACAGTTACTGTTTCTATGATAGCTTCTTTAGCTGTTGCTTTGACAGTTGTTCCTATGCTTGGGGCAAGACTTGTAACTACTAAGAAATCTAAATTCTTATCTAAATTTGAGAATTTCTTTGATAAATATTTCCATTCTAAAGTGAATTATATATATGAAAAAGTATTAACTTTTTCTGTTCATCATAAAAACAGAGTATTAATTCCTGTTATAACTATAGTATTTGCTGTTATAGTAGTAGGATTAATATTCATAGGTAAGGAAGGATTTCCTGAATCTGATGAAGGTCAGTTTAGAGCAAGCATTACTATGCCTGTAGGTACTAGAAAAGAGCAGACTGGGGCATTTGTTGATAGAATGAGAAAAGATGTAGAGGAAGTTGTAGGAAAAGATTTAAGCAGAATTCAGACAAGATCAAGATCAGGTTCTGATGCAAACCGAGGTGAAATAAGAGCAAAACTTATAGATAAATCAGCTGGAAGAACTAAAGAAACAGAAGAATATGTTGAGCTTGTAAGGAAAAAATTAGCAAGCTATCCTGCTACTATCAATGTTGACTCTGTAACTAGTATGAGAGGCGGCGGAAACAGTGATTCAAGCGGTATAGATATAGATATTGTTGGTGAAGATTTAGTTAGAGCTAGAGAATTAGCAAACAATGTAATAGCAGCATTACAAGATGTTCCGGGACTTAGAGATGTTCGTCTTAAAAAAAGTGATGCTAGTCCTGAACTTAATGTTGTAATCAATAGAGATTTGGCTTCAAAGATGGGACTTAATATAAATACTGTTGCTAATTCTATTAAGACAAGTTTCGGAGGTACTACTGCTACAAGAATGACTCCGGATAATTCAGATGTTACTGATATTGATGTTATAGTAAGACTTAATGAAAGAGACAGAATAAATATAGAAGATGTTAAGAGAATGCTTATACCAACTCCAAGCGGTATGGTTCCTATATCAGCAGTTGCTAGTGTAGATAAAAATTTTGCTCCTACAGAGATAACAAGAAAAAATGACAGCAGAATCACTTCTATTACTGCTTCAGGTTATGGAAGACCTATGAACCAAATAATGAATGATGTACAGGCTGCTATCAATCAAAAAGTTTTTGTACCTTCAGGATTTACTATAGTTTATTCAGGAGATTATGAGGACATGCAGGAAGCATTCGGACAGCTTTTACAGGCTTTATTCTTGGCTTTAGTATTAGTTTATGCTATTATGGCTAGTCAGTTTGAATCTTATATAGCTCCTTTCGTTATTGCTCTTGCTATACCTTTCGGATTTGCTGGTTCTCTTGTATTGCTTCTCATTGCAGGACAGACTTTAAGTGTATACAGCGGTATAGGTGTTATAGTTCTTATAGGTATTGTAGTTAATAATGGTATAGTACTGATAGACTATATGAATCAGCTTATGCATGAAAAGAAAATTAATGGAGATAAAGCAGCTTTGATTGCTGGCCCTAGAAGATTAAGACCGGTTTTGATGACTTCTCTTACAACTATATTAGGACTTCTTCCTATGGCTTTATCCAACGGAGAAGGTAATGAGATGTATCAGCCTTTATCATTAGCGCTTCTTGGAGGTTTGACAGTTTCTACTATGTTTACACTTGTTATAGTTCCTACTGTTTATGCGGCTATTAGAAATAGAATACCTCTTAAAGACTATGATGCTAAAGATATAGCTAGTGTTGAAACTAGTATAGATGATGCTTTGAGTACTCCAGGTAAATAATATATAAACATAAATATAATAATAAAAGGGCTTGAGTTATAATACTTGAGTCCTTTATTTTTTATAATGATATGATCAAGCAATATACTGAAAATTTTTAATTTTAACGAATTTTCTAAGACTATGGAAAGCGGTACAGGTTTCAAAATCTTCTCTCAAAATACAAATTGATAAATTAAAAAATCTAGTATGTGTTCATCGCATACTAGATTTAAAACAAGAACAATCTTTAAAAATCTCGATAATAATTGCAACTAAAAAGTTATGCTTGACTTTTTTAGATAAAGAACAGAGTTTATTTCATCAATTAGCATTCCTGCTAAAAAATATCAAAA
>CASGDY010000082.1 GCA_949300355.1 uncultured Brachyspira sp. | reverse complement strand
AAGTAATAAATGGAAACGTGAATTATCAATAGCATTAGCAGAGAACTTTCATCTGTTTGAAAATTGACAAAATATAGTTGTTTAGGTATATACTAAAAAATATATTGTTTTAGGCTTATTTTATAAAAAGAATTTGTTTAACTGATATTAAAAATTAATCTTATCTCTACTTATACTATAATTTTGGGGAATAATAAATGAGAAACATAAACAGAATGAATGATTATTTTATAAGATACCTGTTAGCATCAGAAGGAAATGAAGATATACTTGAGAATATAGTAAACTCTGTACTTGAAGATTTAGGATTTGAAGAAGTTCATAATCTGCATATCATTAATCCTCATAATCTTCCTGAAAATATTAATTTAAAAGAATCCGTACTTGATGTTAAAGCCATTACTAAAAGCAATAAAAAAATAATTATAGAAATACAATTATCAGGGAATATAGATTTTTTGAAGAGAATATATTATTATATATCTAGAAATATAGTAAGTGAAGTAGATGAAAAAGAACCATATGATATAATTAGCGAGGTTATAAGTATTAATTTTGTTAATTTCAATATGGATTTTAATGATGAAGGTAAGCCTCATAGATGTTTTAAATTAATAGATATAGAAAATCCTAATATTGTTTTAGATATGGTTCAGATGCATATATTGGAAGTTCCAAGATTTAAAAATATTTTATCTAATTCCAATATGGAAGATATGAAGAAAAAAAGAATATTATCTTGGATAGAGTTTTTTACGGCAAAAGATTTAGATAATAATATAAAATCAAAATTAAAGGAGGTAAATTTTATAATGGATAAAGTAATTAATAAATATGAACGTTTTACATCTAGCGAAGATGAAATGCAAGTTTATAATGCAAGAGATGCTTTTTTATATGGTCAAACTGTTATGCTTAAGAGAGAGAGGGAAGAAGGTATAAAAGAAGGTATAAAAGAAGGTATAAAAAAAGGTATGGAAGAAGGTGTAGAGAAAGGTAAAAAATCTGAAAAAATTGCCATAGCTAAAAATTTAAAAAATTCTGGTATAGATATAAATATTATAAGTGAAAATACCGGTCTTAGCATAGAAGAAATAAAGAATCTTTAATAAATATATAAACATAAAACATCTATAACATTTTATTATTATGTTACCTGTTTGTTACAATAACAAAAAAAATGTAATAAATTTTTTTATTAATACGATAATTACTAATAAGTAAATTATTATTTATTAACTGACTAAGGAAGTTGTCATCTATGTTTTAGCGAGTTTATCGCTAGCAGCAATAAAAAATTATTATTTTTTTAAGGAGCATAATAATGTCTACAAGCTCATTTTTTGGTATAGAATTAGGTAAAAGATCACTACAAAACTTCAAAACAGCTTTAGAAGTTACAGGTCATAATATAAATAATGTTGCAACTAAAGGATACAGCAGACAAAGAGTGGTAATGCGTACATTTGATAAGCCTTTAGAAGCACCTAGTTTGAATAGAGCTGAACGTGCCGGTCAAATAGGACAGGGTGCTGAAATAACTACAGTAGAGAGAATAAGAGATCAATTCATAGACTCTAAAATAATGATGGAGCTTGGTACTGACGGTTATTGGAAAACAAAATCAGATTATTTAAAGCAATTAGAAGCTATATATAATGAGCCAGGCAATGCAAATTTAAGAAGCGATTTAGATGCTTTCTGGGATTCTTGGCAGGAAATGGCTGCTAATCCTACTGAAAGAGGCACTAGAATGGTGCTTGTAGAGAGAGCTGACAGAATCAATAATTCTATTAATCAAATGTTCAATCAAATGAACGGTATGCGTAATAATTTGAATAACTTAGTTGAAAATAAGGTTAAGAGAATTAATGATATAGCTAATTCTATAAAAGATTTAAATACAGAAATCGTAAAACAGCAGGCATTGGGACAAAGCCCTAATGACTTATTAGATAAAAGAGATTTACTTGTTGATGAACTTTCTTCTCTTGCTAATGTTGATATAAAATCTATGGATCCTGATGAAACTATGATTTATATAGGCGGAAGAGCTTTAGTTCAGGGAAATGTAGTAAGCGAATTAAGTGCTGAAAAAAATATCAATAATGAAGGAATGTATGATATTTATTGGAAAAAAGATCATGTTCAGGTTCAGTTTGAAGGCGGAGAATTAAAGGCTTTATTAGAACTTAGAGATGTTGATACTGTTGATGCTATTAATGATTTAGATACTTTCGCTATGAATTTAGCAGACAGTGTAAACGAAATTCATAGAAGCGGTTTCGGACTTAATCAGGAAACAGGTATTGATTTCTTCACAGTTACAAAAACTACTCCTTCCGTAATAGGTAATTTTGATATTAATAATGACGGACAGGAAGATTCTACTATAATGTTTAAAGTAAGCGGTGTTAATTCTGTAGATTCTACTGCCAGCATAGGAAGCAGCGGAACTTTAGTATTCGGCAATAAATCAAGAGAAGGTGCTGATGTTGCTATAGATTATACTGCTCAAATGAAAGTAGGAGAATTGATAGATAAAATCAACTCAAGCGAGGCTAATGTTTCAGCTTATTTAGATGATAAAAACAGACTTGTTCTTAAAGCAAGAGGCTTTGATGATTATATGAAGCCTTCATATTTCATTAAGCATATACAAGATTCAGGAGATTTTCTTGTAGGAATAACAGGGGTATTGAATCAGTCTGGTGCCGCTGGTGCTTATAATTGGCAGACAATAGATCAAGTAAACAAGCTAGCAGGAGATTTCAGAAACTTCACAGTTACACCTGACAGACACCCTGCTGCTGCTATTGCTGTTAATGATATTATCAGAAATGATGTAAATTATATAGCAGCTTCTAAAGGTATAGATACTACAGGTAATGGATTCAATGATAAATGGAATGGTATAGGCGATGGTTCTAATGCTTTGGCTATAGCTAATTTGAAAACTAAAGAAATAATGGTAGACAGCAAATCTACATTCAATGATTTCTATACAGGAAGTCTTGCTAAAATAGCTTCAAGAACAGAAACAGCTAATGCTGAAACAGAAAAACAAACTGTTGTTATGGAATATCTTGAAAAATTAAGACAGTCAGTATCGGGAGTTAATTTAGATGAAGAAGTTGCCCAAATGGCTATGTATCAGCATGGTTATAATGCTTCTGCAAGAGTTGTAAGCGTTATGGATCAGCTTTTAGATGTTGTGATAAACAGAATGGGTGTGTAAGTAATATATAGATTTTTGAGGCGGTATCAAATAAATTAGATGCCGCCTATTTTTATGTTAAAAAAATATTATACTTTTTTTATTAATATCTCTTTACAGCTATTAGTTTTAAATATATTATAGATATAATTCTTTAAAATATATACTTCCAATGCCGATATTAATTACACAGGAGCATTTTAAATGGGTATAAAGATTCGTATAATTTTAATAATAGTCGGAGTTATGGTTTTGGTTGCTTTCAGCACCAATTTCTTGAGCAATACTTTAAATACTGAAACTTTTTCTTCTGTTATAGAAAGAAGTTTGGATAATAGATTTAGATTAATAGAAAAAGAATTTGAATATAATATACTTTCAGCAAGAGAGGAATCTGCAAAAATCTCTACAACACTTTCAGTTGTTTATAATAATGTAAAAGATATGCCTATGGAATCAAGAGATGAGTATTTTAAAAATTTTCTCTCAGCTACTGTAAATGAATCCCAATTGTATTTTAATAGAATTGTAAGTATTTTATTTCATCCGCAAGCTATAGGAAATGGAAATGAACCTTTTACCCTATATAGATATTCTACTTTTAATAAGGAATTTACAAAAATCAATACCACAAATAAAATGATGTGGGATAGCTTAACAAATCATTATGGTCAGACATATAGAAGTATATTGCGAAGACAAATATTAAAGCCTTATATGATTAATGAAGGGCCAAATATAGGAATAACTTTTAATATATCTTCTACAATACCTAATATGGAAGATGAAGAAAAAGTTGTAGGAATTGCTAATGTAGGAGTACTTTTTAATTATTCTTCAGAAAATATAAAGGATATTCTTAATATAAAAGGTGCTGATATAATGGTAATTGATAAAAAGAATTCAGCCATTATTAATTCCAAAAATAATGATTTAGTAAATGCAAGGGCAGATATATTATTTCCAGAGTATTATGAAATATTTAATTCTAATTTAACTGCCGGATTTAGTAAAACAGATGATGTAGAAATAAATAATACTTTATGTAAAGCTTATGTTGCTAATATTGCCGGACTTATAAATATTGTAATGCTCATACCTAATTCATATTATACAGCACAGATAAAAGACATGAATAATGCTATATTCTATACTATAATAATAGCATTCTTAATGGCAATAGTTACTATTATATTCTTCATTAAGTTATTATTCAGTTCTATAACAAAAATATCAGATGCTATAGGTAATTCTGTTGATAATAAAGATTTAACTGTTAAAATACCTGCCATTTCAGGAAGTGATGAAATAGGAGAAATGACTAAATGGGTTGGACTTTTAAATAATTCATTGCAGTCGATACTTTCTAGTGTAAAAAGAACTATTTTAACTTCTAAAAAACAAAGTGATACGCTTTCACAGAAAATCAGTGCTAATTTAGAAGTAATATACGGCATTAATAATAATATAGAAGTTATTAAAAATAATGTTAATGATGAATTGAATCAGGTTGAAATAGTTGAAAGCAGCAACAAAAATATGCAGGAATATATAGCTTCAAATACAAGCAATATTGATTTGGTTGAAAGAGATACTGGAGAACTTCAAAATAAAATCATTGAAGAAGGGGAAAATATAGAACAAATAGCCGCATCTGTTGAAGAGATGAGTAAAACTATTGAGAACATAGACTCTATTATTTCCAAAGCTACAAATAAAGCTAAAGACTTGTCACTAGCTTCTGTAAAAAGTAAAGAGAAGATGCAGGCTACTTCTATGGCTACAGGAGACTTAAGAAATGCTTTAGGATTCATTTCTAATTTCGTAAGTTCCATTAGAAATATAGCACATCAAACAAACCTTTTGGCTATGAATGCTGCTATTGAGGCTGCTCATGCTGGTAAGTACAGTTCTGGTTTCGCAGTAGTTGCTGAAGAAATACGTAAATTATCTGAAGTTTCTAACGAACAAGCTGATAATGCTAATAAAGTTCTTCAAAACATAGAAGAAAAAATCATTATTACTACTAATGATTTAACAGAATCTACAGAACAATTCGATATACTTACTAAAGATGTACAAGAAGTTACAGAGATTATGGATACAGTGCATGTGTCTTCGGTAGAACAGTTAAAAGCAATCAATGAAATAGTGGAATCTATTACTAAAATTTCTCAATCAAGTGATCATATTAAAACTCAGTATATTGATATGGCTGATAAACTTGGAAATATAAGAAACAGTCTTGAATCTCTTAATAATATTTCTGTTTCTACATCTAAGACCATGAATAAGCTTAAAACTATATCTGAGTCTATACATACTAGTGTAATAAATATTTCTGACAGTTCTAATGACCTTTCTGCTTCTGCAAATATTATGAATAAATTTGCTAATGATAATAATAAACTCTTATCAGAACTTGAGGCAGAAATATCTCAGTATAAGATTAAAGATATTAAAACTAAGAAAGATACAGTTACTCAGAGGGTTAAAGGTATAACATTAATAATATTAAAAGAATTTATAAAAACAAAATTTGGAGAAGAAGGATATCAAAGATGGGTAACAGCAATGGAGCCTTCTTCTGCTTTAATATTTAAAAATGACATATCAAGTAAAGAATGGTATCCATATAGCACATCATTTGACAAACCTTATAAATTAGTATGTGATTTATTCTATGCGGGTGCTAATACAGGTATTAAGGAAATTTCTGAATATCATTTTAATCAAATTGTTCCGAAATATTTAAAACCTTTATTATTCTTTTTGCCTAAGCATTTTACTTTGAGCTATGCGGCAGAACATATATTCACTGATTTATTTGATCCGGCAAGAATAGAATTAATTAAAGCTAGAAAAAAATTATTGGTGGTGCATCTGGTAAACTTTAATGAAGATCCTGAAGTTATTGAGCTTGCTGTGCTTTCTTGGGCTACTCTTTTACTTGAGTCTGTAACTCATATTAGATCAACTATGGAAATTACTAAGTCTATTAAAGATGGTGAGGTTTATACTGAGTTTGTACTTAAATGGTAATTGAAATTAAATTATATTGAAATATAAAGAGTTGAAAGTTTATATTTTCAGCTCTTTTTTTATATTTTATATTAATTTTATCTTTTACAAACTTTAAAATTTTAAGTATATAATATATATTATATATGATTAATGGAGATTACATGATGATAAAAAATTTTAATGAGATAACAAAAACTTTAGGTTTTAAAATACTTATAATAGTGATACTAGGGCTTTTGCTTTTGATACCTATGTCTTTTATAAACAGTGTTGTAAAAGATAGAATTCGTTATCAAGGCGAAGCTGTATCTTCTATAATAGAGCCTGTGGGAAGCAGTGCAAATATACAAGGTATAGTTGCTGCAATACCTTATTTAACTAGGGTTATTGACAGCGAAACTAAAGAGATAAGCTATATAAGAAAATATATTTTTTATATGCCTAATGAATACAATGTTACTGGAGATGTTGAAGTTTCAAGTTTAAGCAGAGGAATATTCAAAGCTCCTATCTTCAATTCCAAATTAAATATTACAGGAAGATTCGATAAATACAATGCTGAAATATATAATTTAGATGAAAATAATGATACTATACTTTATGATGAAGCTATGATTATATTAGGTATAGGAAATAAAAAGAATCTTATGAAGCTTCCTAATATATTAGTTAATGAAAATGAAGAGCTTAAATATTATGAGAAAAATATTAGTATAGCTTTAAATATGTTTAATAATAAATTCTTCTATACCATTTCAAGAGATAGAATATTAAATGGTTTTGATTTTAATATTACAATGGACATTCAAGGGGGAAATTCTCTTATAATAACTCCATTAGCTTCTGAAAACACTTTTAAAATATCTTCAAAATGGAAAGATCCTAGTTTTACAGGCGGATTCTTGCCTACAAAGAGAGAAGTTAATAATGATGGATTCAATGCCGAGTGGAATATAGCTAGTTTTAATACAGCATTTACTAAGTATTGGACTAGCGATGAAAATGCTAATAGGGCAAATAATATTGATGATACTCAATACTTTACTGCTGATCAAAATTTTAACAGATCATCAAACAATGTTTTAATATCTTTTCTACTTCTCAATGATAATTATCAGAAAACATCAAGAAGTGTGAAGTATGCAATATTATTTATATTTATTCCGTTTTTTGTATTATTTTTATGTGAGGTGCTTTCAAAGAAACGTATACACCCTGTTCAATATATATTAATAGGTATAGCTAATGCAATATTCTACCTACTACTTTTAGCTATATCAGAACACATAAACTTCAATATTAGTTATTTTATAAGTGCATTGATGGTAACGGCTTTAACTTCAATATATATAGGATACATTATAAAATCTCCTAAGTACACTATTTCAATGGCTATTGTTGAAGCTTTAATATACATATTCTTATTTGGAATACTTCAGCTTACTGATTATGCATTGCTTATGGGAACTTTAGGATTATTTGCTGTTATTGCTCTTGCTATGTACTTTACACGCAATGTGGATTGGTATGGTGAGAATAACTAAAATAATTCCCGCACGGTGAACTGAATTTTTAATATAATAAAAATTATAATTATTAATTTTTTTTAATATTTAAGTTTAGTTAATCGTGCGTTGTATATGCTATAAATTTAAATATCCGCTTGGGTGGGTGCTAACAAATTCTAATTTGGCAGAAAGAAAATAAAGATTTATATTGCAGATTAATATTTTAAATATAGAGGGTGGGGTTTGTAATTAAATTTTAAAATCTTGTTTACATACCCCGCCCTTTAGATTTATTGTCAATTTTTGTAATATGATATTTCATTTAAATTTTTTTCTTAATCAAGAAAAAAAGATGCCCACCCAAGATTTTTTTAAATTTATAGCTTTGCTTAACGCATGCTTTATGTAAGTTGTTTTTTTTATTAAAGTATAATTTTAATCTTGATTATATTTGTTGTTTTTCTTAGCATGCGAAATAATAAAGATCATACTTCTCTTTTTATATTAGGCGTATATATTATTCTTCTAAAATCGGTATCCTTATTGTCCATATCCCCTAAAAATATTCTTTCATGTTCAGGAACTTTTTCATAAGCCTCTTTTAATAATTCTCTGTTATAATCTGAAGGATATACAAGATAATCATGGCAGCATTTTATAGCATAATCAAAAGCATTTTCTTTACCTGAAATCTCTTTTATATTTTCTTCTATCTCTTTTAATTTTTCTTTTTTATTCGTGTACTTTACAGTTGGTTTTAATTTAAGCTTGGCAAGATTTTCTATAATGATAGTATCATCTTCTTTTGGATATAAAAGCAGTTCATTTTTCTCAAACATATTTTTTATATCATCAAAAGAATATATATTGTCATCATTATATATTGATATTGTTTCATCATCATAAATGGCGTAGCAAGTTAAAAATATTTCTTTGCTTGATGAATAATTATCAGATTTTCTAAATATAAAATAACTTTTACCATCGGATAAATCATATCCGAATTGCCCTTTCATTTTAAAATCAATAGGATTAGCCATAAATGATACTTTTAATTTTTCCAATTTTTCTATTTCTCTTTTAGTAGTTTTATAAATATTCTGCATTTCAGGATTCATTTCTTTTAATATGCTTTTAATGTATTCATAATAATCATCTTTATGAAGCCACTGTGATTCTAATATTTTAAAATCGCCTATACCATGAATATCCAATTTCTCATTATCTTCTATAAATGATACAACCCATTTTCTCTCCAATGCTTTTTCAAACTGATAAATATCAAATTTCTCCCAAGCACTTACTATACCATCTTCATAAATTGCTAAATTAGAAAGAAAATAAAAACTATTTTTAATAATACCGAAAAAACTTCTGCCTTCTATTTTTGCATTTCTGTATACATTATTTTTGTTCATAGATATATTCCCTTATAATTAATAAATATATTGTTTTTTTAATTTATTTTCACTCCCCACCCTTTATATTTATCGTTTTTTGTTGAAAAGTTTGTTTAAAATATTTTTTTTGATTAGTTAGAAAAAGCATGCCCGCCCAAGATTTTTTTAAATTTATAGCTTTACTTAACGCATGCTTTATACAATATTGTTTTTTTATTTTAAGTATAATTTTAATTTTTTTATATTTTTTGTTTTGCTTAGCATGCGTAACAGAATTATATATTTTTTATTATTTTAAAAATAAGATTTATGATTCGATATTTTAAAACATAAGAATTCAATCTGTATTTATAAATAAAAAAATATTGCAAAAATTATAATCTCATATATATTATAGCTTTCATAATTAAAAATAGTTATGAAGAAAAAACTGTTATAAGGAATATATTTTATGGACAAATTTTTCAAGTTAAAAGAGTATGGTACTAATGTAAAAACAGAGGTAATAGCCGGCTTTACTACTTTCATGACAATGGCTTATATACTAGCAGTAAATCCTGATGTACTTGGTGCCACAGGTATGGACAAAGGAGCAGTATTTACAGCTACAGTAGTATCTGCAATAATAGCAACTTTGATAATGTCTTTACTTGCTAATCTCCCTTTTGCTTTAGCACCTGGTATGGGACTTAATGCTTTTTTTGCTTATACTGTAGTATTGGGTATGGGATATAGCTGGGAAACAGCTTTAACAGCCGTATTTATAGAAGGTATTATATTTGTTGTTCTTACTATTTTTAATGTAAGAGAGGCAATAGTTAATAGTATACCTGTTAATATGAAGAGAGCTATTTCAGTAGGTATAGGATTATTCATAGCTTTTATAGGACTTCAAAACTCTAAAATCATAGTTAATAATGATGCTACTTTGCTTGGACTTGGAAATATTACTTCAGGCAGTGCATTGCTTGCTATTATAGGACTCCTCATAACAGCAATTTTATTAGCATATAATGTTAAAGGAGCTATACTTTTAGGTATATTTATTACAGCAATAATCGGTATTCCTATGGGACTTACAAAACTTTCTCCTGATGCTAGTCTTATACCTCCTTCATTAGAACCTATAGCTTTCAAACTTGATTTCAGTAATATATTTACTCCTAATATGTTTATAGTATTATTTACTTTCCTTTTTGTTGATATATTTGATACAGTAGGTACATTGGTTGGAGTATGTACTAAAGCAGATATGCTCACAAAAAATGGAGAAGTTCCTAGATGTAAGCATGCTTTATTTGCCGATGCTGTAGGAACAGTTGTAGGAGCTTGTTTGGGCACTTCTACTGTTACTACTTATGTAGAAAGTGCTTCCGGTGTTGCTGAAGGCGGTAAAACAGGATTAACTTCACTTGTTGTTGCTATATTATTTGCAGTTTCATTATTCTTATCGCATATATTTTTAGCTATACCTTCTGCTGCTACTGCACCTGCTTTGATTATAGTTGGATTATTTATGATGACTCCTATATTAGAGATTAATTTCAATGATTATACAGAGGCAATTCCTGCTTTTATATGTATAATATTTATGCCTTTTGCTTATAGTATAGCTGAAGGTATAACTTTCGGAGTATTATCATTTACTATATTAAAATTTGTTTCTGGTAAAAATAAAGATATATCATTATTAACTTGGATATTATCAGCACTTCTTTTAATAAAAATACTTATGCCTATAATACAAGGATTCTTAGGATAATTAATATTTAATTGATTGAGTATTTAAACAGAGGGATTTTTATATCTCTCTGTTTTTTTATATATTTTATTATATTATTTTTATAGGTATATTGACTATTGTATAATATTTATTAGAATATTAAAACATATTTTATATTAATACAAACAAATGTATAAAGGAATGTTATGGATATAGTCATAGTAGCATTTATAGTAGGAGCAGCATTAATTTTTTTAATAATTCAGGCAGTAAAAAACATAAATAAATTAAATAA
>CASGDY010000081.1 GCA_949300355.1 uncultured Brachyspira sp. | reverse complement strand
AACATCTTCTAATCTTTTTTTAGAAGCCTCCGAATAAGGCGATAAATTTCTCACTGTAATATTTATAGATAATTCTTTAGGCGGATAAACTTCTATTAAGCAGGGAGGTCTTCTTACATCATCTGATAAATAATTTAAAACTTCCTGTATTTTTTCTTCGTCCGGTATTCTGCTTCCTGTCTTTTCATCTGCTATAGGATAAACTTTTACCGGATCATTAACTTTCTGAACAGGTACAATCATAGCATCTACTATTTCAGGAACTTCTAATGTCCAAGCAATAAAATCAGGTACTGCTCCGCCTTGAGGTCTAGTTCTTTCGTATGTTTGTATTCTATTTCTCAATGTTTCTATAGCTTCTTCATCTTCACCTTCTTGTATTATTTCTTCTACAACAGCATTAGAATCAATATTAGATATAGGGCTTATAAATGTTAGAGTTTCACCTACTTGAAGTATTGTATCATTCCCTATTATAGTAGAAATAATCTCTGCTTTACCTTCCCCTCCAACATCTAATTGAGTTTTATTTTGAGTTAGATATATATAATCATTATGTATAAGCTGTGAGTTTTGAGGTATTTCAGCAAAAGCATCGCCTGTAACTTTTACAGAAAGTACAGTATTACCTCCTTTTTTTCTGTATATGCCATATTGCTGACCTCTAAGCTCAAGGCTTTCCTCATCAGCTGTAGAAGTAAATATTTGATTATATTTATCTCTAGCAAATTCATAGCAGCTTTTAAATACAGCAGCTAAAACAGAAGCAATGACAAACCATACACTTCTTTCAAGCATAACGCTTTCAGCTTTATCTGAATAAATTTCAGTTTTAATACCTGATAAAATATTATCTCTTATCTCTTTAATAGTTGGTATTTGCTTCATACTGAATATTTCCAATAAATATTTTTTTCTGTGCCGTCAGGCTCTGTAATCGTTATATTTGTGTCATATCTTTTATTTTCTTTTTTACCGTCCCCAATTATCTGTACACTAACATTTACATCTTTTGCCTTATTTTCATTTACAAGATACTGAAGCGATGACTGTATTTCATCTTCTAATTTTTTTCTTCCTATCAAAGATACTTCTTTTATTTTTTCTATATCGCTTCCTATTCTATTATTTTCATCAACTAAGCTATTTCCAAACCATTCTTTATTAGAAAATATACTTACCATTAATGACATATTAAGAGTAGGGTCTAATTCTATTGAGGAATTTCCGCTTAATACTATATCCGAGCCGTCTTCAGTAATTTTAAGAACAATATCTCCAAAATCCATATAGTAATTATACAGTCTTCTTATTTTTTAATAAGTGAATCATTTTTGATTTATAAGAATTAATATTATAAAAATATTTTGTTATATTTGATTATCCATGTAAAACTTTGTCATTTTCTATATTATTAAAATTACCTATAGTTTTACCTTCTAATGCTGCATTCAATGCCTGCTGAAATACTGAAGCACTTCCGTTTCCTGCTTCATTAACAGGAATAGAGCAAACTTGTAATATTATCTGTAATATTTGATTATTTTTTTCTAACTCTTTTTTTAATTCTTCTATTTTTATAAGTCCGCCTTTATCTTCACCGTTTAATTTTATTTTTTCTCCTTCAAGTTCTATACTTCCGTCTTTTAATAATTTTATTTTTGCTTTTATATTTCCGCCGTCATCAGAAGAATAAATACAAGCCTCGCCCTCTTTAAGTCCTTCATCAATTAAATCTTCAAAAGCTATTACTACTTTATAATTTGTATTAATATTTGTAATAAATGCTCTTTTATCTTTTATAGGAACAGAAGTAAAACCTGAAGGCTGTAAAACCTGTGCTTCAACAACTTCTTTGCCAATAGTTTCAGCTTTTAAAAAAGGTCTTTTTTTTATTCTATCTAATATTGATTTTATCGAAGCAAACATATTATTATCCTATTATTTTTTTAACCTACATTAAAAGTATTATAAGGCGTAAGTTTAAACATAGAATAAAAACCTATTTCATTAGAATAATAGAGTTTTAATGTTTCTATTATAAACTTTGTACTCTCTTCTATTAATTTTTTTGATATTCTTAAAGAGACAATATCACCTGTATCTATTAATGAATTATTTTTATCAATCCAGCTTTTATAATGTATATATATTTGATTAGAAGCCATAATATCATAAGCTCTGTCTCTGCTTGCTATATTTCTAAGCTCATCAATAGTTTTTCCTATAGAGTATCTTGAATCTATAATATTAAGCGTACTCATTTCACTGTCGCTTATAGTAAACTCAATATTTGTACTCTCTTCATTCTGTCCGTATCTTGTATATTTAGCTTTTCTTAAATCACCCCTGTAATTTATTTTAGCATCATAAATATTATTATAATCATAATCTAAATTAAGTATTTCATTTTCCTCTGTAAGTTTTTCAATATTTTTTCCAAAAACTAAACTTCCTTCAAAATCACAGCTTAAAAGAGGAACATATCCTTTAATAGAAGTTCTTGATATTTGATTTTGTATCTGATAAGCAAAACTTTCATTATGATTAAAATAAACAGTATCAAGTTTATTAGTGTCTCCTAAAGGAAGTTTTACTTTTATATTATATTCGTTTGATATAGTATTTAAAATATTTCCTATAGTAGTATCTTTATAAATATAATTTTTAATATTAGTAAACTTATGACAAAATATAGAAGTTAAAGCTCTTCCTTGAAGAATATAAGTATTTTCATTAACAACAGTCTGCCAATTTTCTATAACACCTAAAAATACAGTTTTATTATTATATTCAAGCGATACACTTTGAAACTCAAAAGGCTTATAAATATCTTCATATTCTTCTCCGTAAGGAAGCTCTATAATAATATTTGATGTAATTGCTTTTATATCAAAGTTTAATTCAATAGATTTGAAATACTCTATAGTTTTATTTGCTATGATTAATACTAATTTATTTTGTAATGCCATATTATTTTTTTAGTCAATATAATAATTTATGCTTCTTCCTTTTCTAAGCATAAAAATCTCTTCGCCTTTTATATTATTATCCTCTATCAATCTATTAAGCGTTTCTTCTTCTATATTTCCATATACTTCATAACATACATCAATATAATTTCTATCTTTATTTAATATAAATGTTCTTTTTGTAGGAAGTTCATTAATATTTTCTATTAAATAAGTCCTAGTCATATCAAACATTTTTACTAATTCTTTTTTGGCATCTATATTGATATTATATTCTATACCATGATGATATTGATCCTCATAAGTTCCTTCTATTTCACCTTCTATAGTTTCAAAACTTTCTAATACTTTCTTCTCTGTTTCTAATAATAATTTTTCTGTATAAAGAGATTCGCTTTTATCTCTAAAATCTCCGCTTGTTACAGATACACACATATCCATAGCCGCAAAACTAAGCATCATCTCTTTTAATGCTTTTTGCGAATATGTATATGCATTATTATTTATTATTGTTTCTATTAAAGAAGAATAACCTTGTACTTTATTTAATATATTTACCGCTAATTCAGCAGGTCTTTTTAATACTCTGTTTATAGACATCATTGCAAAAAGAGGATTTGTTACATAATCATTTAAAGCCTGATTAATTTCTGTTTGTATCTCAAGAAAAATATCATCAGCTACTTTTGCTGCATTCATAATACTTTCAAAAGCTGAAGTAAAAGCATTCATATCTTTTTTTAATATATTAGCCTGCATATTAGTATTGGCAGAACAAAGTCCTCCGCCTCTTCCTCCGCAATAGGGACATGACATAAAAATACTCCTTTATTTATTTTGTTCAGAAGGTAATTTAAATAATGTAGATTCTAAAAGTTTTTTTCTATCATATTCTTCTGCTCCTTGTTTACAAATAGCATCAAGCATAGGACGAAGCACATTAAAAAACTGACCTCCTATACTGCTTTTATTAACAGAATTAGAAGGAGGTATGCCGTATTTGTCTACAAGTATAAAAGTTACGCTTACCTTAGACATTCCAACATCTTTTATTAAAGAAGTATTATCTTTAACACTTACAGTACATACTTTTAATTTATCAGGATATAAAGGATGCTGTAAATATGCAGGTTTTTTATCTGAAGCCTTTTTTGAAACTATATTCATAAAATAAGAAGCCTGCTCATAACAGTTGGAATAATTGCTTTTTATATCAGCATTATAATTTTCCATTTTCTTTTTTAATATTTCAAGTGCTTCAGAACCTTTAGGCTGATAATCAAAAAACACAACATTTAATGTTATCTGCGTAGTGTCTTTTCCTTCATCTTGAGCATAAGTAACATTATTAATAGTACCGCTTTGTACTTTTCTTTTATAAGTATTAGAAGTATTTTCTAATATTAAAGTCATTTCTTCTTTATCAGGAGAAATAAATTTACATTCTTTATAATCATTTAATATTGACATATTCACAACCTTTAATAAGAACCATTAGGTAAAGGATTTATTTCTGTATAAAAATATGTTTTAGTTTCAGCTGTTGTATCAGGGTCTTTGGTTATGATATTATTATTATTTTCTATATTGATGCTTGTATTTTCTCCATTTACTTTAGCATTCTCTTTTATATTCTCGCCTTTAGCTTTAGCATTATCATCGAGTATTTTCTGCATATTATCAGAAACACCTCTAAGACCATTAAGAATTAAATTAGATTTTTCCGCTAAAGTTCCAAGCCAATCAGGAGCAAAATTTCCAAGTAAATTATATATTGTATTTAATAACCAATTAGCACCGCCTAATATTAATATAAATACATTTAAAATAGCATCAGCTGCCATTTTAAATATAGATAATAATAAACTAAATAAATCCCCTTGAAAAAACG
Source organism: uncultured Brachyspira sp. (assembly GCA_949300355.1). Lineage (GTDB taxonomy): Bacteria > Spirochaetota > Brachyspiria > Brachyspirales > Brachyspiraceae > Brachyspira. The sequence goes on along the minus strand of CASGDY010000081.1, from coordinate 12,389 downwards.
CCCTCAATATATTAGTAAAATCTTCTATTCTTCTTCCAAAAAATTCAAATATTCCGCCCATACTCTTTAATTTATCAGCTATTTTATAAAAGAATCCTGTAAAGCCGTCTACTATTTTTCTAAACCATTCAAATCTTTTATATAACTGCCCAAATATCAAAGAAAGCCCTATAACAGCCGCAATGACAATCCCTATAATAGCAACAGTACCTAAAGCCGTTCCAGCTAATCCAGCAATAGCTCCTTTAATAGCAGTAAAAGCACCTATTAAACCTCCTTTAATAAAAGTAAATAGCCCAGTAAAAAGTACCTTGAATTTAGTTATTATTACTGAAAATGGAGATGTTAACATCTTTATTATTTGTGGGACAAAAGATATATTCTTTTTTAATGCTATCAAAGTTCCTATTCCGCTTTTTAGTATGGAAAACCAAAATAAAGTTAATGAAGCTAATTTTGTTAATACAAATAAAAACGGAGCAAGAAATACAAAAACACCTGCCAAAAATCCTATTATATTTCTAAATGGTCTTAATACATTAAGTATTACAGTAAATACCTTAAAAGCTGCTTTCAAGCCGTTTATAAAAGAAACTAATATATCTACAAATACATAAAATAATGATGTGCCGTTTTTTAAGTTTTCCATTACCTGTGTAAGAAAAGTTAAATCAGGCTTTAATGCATCCAATACTTTTTTTAAAGCTATCCATATATTAACTGTTGTTTCACTATCCCATATTACTTTTGTAACTTCATTAGTTTTTAAGCCTTTATTAGTTTTTCCATTTATATATTCTATTTTTGTGGGTGATAAATACCGTTCAATAATTTTTCTGGTATCTGTAAGCATAGGATTAATTACAGTCTTTAATGCTTCTTTAAAGAAAGGAGCAAATACTCCGCCGAATGCTCCGAAAACTCTGTCTAATTTTTCTAAAAACTGCTGGGTTTGTCCTTCTAAAGTATCATTAAGTTTATTCATAGCATCATGAAACTGACCGCCTTGATCTGTAAGCAGATGTACTGCGTTTATGATATTTTCAGCCCTTACATTTCCAGCCTGCATTTCTTTGGCAAGCTGCTCTTTAGTAAGATTCATAGATTTAGCTAAGGCATCATAAAATCGTCTTTACCCTTAGACAAATCTCCAAGTCTTTTTAATGTGTCCATAATATCATCTTTCTGAACACCATAGCTTAAAAGTATATTAGCAGAGTTTACCAGAGGCTCAGCTGTAAGCGGTGAGTTTTCTGCCATATTTCTTATTTTCTCTATAAGTTCATCAGCTGCTTCTATATCGCCTCTAAGTGCTGTAGTCATATTTACACTAGCTGTTTCAAGCCATTTATATGCATCTACCATTTTATTTATAGCTGCCGTCATGCCAACAGCTGCTATAGTTCCTTTTACAAAAGCATCCTGCATATACCTATCTGCATAATACAACTGCTGCTGAAGTTTACTCATACCAGAAGTCATACGAGTCATAGGTCTTGTAAATTTGTCTATAAAAGACAATACTACTGCTACATTAAATATATTGCTTGACACCGCCATATTGCATTCCCATTGTTGTTATGCTCGTATTCGCCTAAAAATGTCTGCTAAATGAATTTAGCATACGGCTCATGCTCGCTTATAAATTATTTACCTTAATTATTCAAAGGCTTATTTTATCTTATTAATTATTTTTTAGCCTTTTCCAATGCCTTCTTTTCTTCCTCTGCTATTATATTTGACATCTTAATATATCTTCTTAAATCACTTAATGTAAGTTTATCAAGTTCATATAATTTAAGATGAAAAGTTTTAGCTATTAATGCTTTTGCTCTTTCTATATTATCCTTGATATTTACTTTATTCCTTACTGGGATTTTTTGTTTTATCCTTAGTTAAAAAAGCAGCTAAAAGCATAGCAACAGGAAAAGCAACTCTTAAATCGCCTGCTTTCATCTGTCTTATTAAAAGATGATCTGCTTGAGAAGAACAGGCTTTAAGTATATCTATACTAGTTTCAAATACATTTACTCCTTCTTCTTTTAAGGATTTCATTTTAGTTAAATTATCCCCTGTAGGTTCAAAAAGTTTTAATTCTTCTTTTATATTAGCTCCTATTTTACAAGGTGTTTTTAATTTAAATGTAAGTACATAATCATTATTTTCATCTTGTTCTATGATAAGCCTTTCTTTCATAATAAGTTCTATAATATTTTCTATAACTTCAGAAGAAGCATTATTATCTTCCTCATATTCATAATCATATATATGTTCATATAACGGATTAAATATCTCCAAAGCATAATTTCTATCCATCTTATATCCCATAATTAACTCCTATTGTTGTTACGCCGAAAAAAATTGCTGTCAGGCTATAGCTAATTTATTAGCTATAGGCAATTTTTTTACGGCTATTATTGTTATACTCGCCCACCCATAGGGTGCCTACTCGGTCGACAAAAAGTCCCTAGCTAACGCTAGGCGTCTCGGCTCGCTTATTTTTTTGCTATGTTCGCCTACGCCTTTAAATACCTACTTGGTGGCTACCCAAAGGGTACCTACTCGGTCGGCTCACTTATTTGTTGTTACGCCAAAAAAAATTGCTGTCATTTATTAATTTTCTTATTACTTTTATTATCCTTATTTAAAGAAGATAATAACTTTCCTATCTTACTTGTATCTTCAGTAGTTCCGCAGAAATATTCTCCGTATAATGATATAGATGTTGTTTTTTCTGTACCATTAATATTAAGTCCGCCTGATAAAGCTAAATCTCCGCTGTATGTTCTTCCGCCTTGTAAAGTAAGTATTACAGGAAGAAATAATTTCTCAGTAAGCATTATCATTAAAAGTCTTTCTATAGTATCAGTTAATACTATTTCTATATCTTTTATACCAGCAGAAACTATATTAGATACTGAATAGACTTTTTGTCCGTAGTAAAGAGGATATACATAAGTTTTATTTTCCAATGTATATGCTCCCAAAGAGGGTATAATTTCGCAGGAAGTACCTGTCTTTATTGGTATTTCATAATTACCAATAGAAAAACTAACTATATCTCCTGCATAAACTATATTCATAAAACCCTCTTAAAAAATTCTTTTTTTAATATAGTATAATTACATCTTAGTAAAATAATTTCCTTTCATAGAAAGCTCAATACCTCTGTCCTCTGTACTTATAGAGAAACTGCCTTCTACCATAAGCTCACCGCTGTAAGTATCTCCATTGGCAACTGTAATAAGTACAGGAACACTCAAGCCCTGATCTCTTATATTTATTAAATGACTTTCTAAATCAGGTCTTAATATTACTTTTAATTTTTCAAAACCAGCAGATACTATTTTTCCTCTAAGCACTGAAGTATCAGCAGTACATGCTGTTATTTCATTTTCTTTTATAGGAGAAGTTCCTATATTTGCTAAAATACTGCATGTTGCCTCTTCAGGTACAGGATAAGGTATATTATCTATCATTAACTCTTTTACATCGCCTGCTATAACTGTATAACCCATTTTTACCTCCTAATTATTATGAATTAACCTGTAAAGTCCAATCAACTTTAATATCAACCTGACCAAGCGGAGTAGAAAAATAAGCCATAAAGCCTATTTCTAATCTTCCAGCCGCACTTCCTATTTGTGCTGTGATATTCTCTATTGATGAAGTAGCATTATTTAAAAGCCCTTTGCCTTCCCAATTTCTTATTAAAGTAGTAAGGGTTGCTTTTGCTGTTTTAGGTTTTACAGCATTTACATCGCTTCTTACACTAGATTCATCGCTTACCAAAACCGCTTTATAATAAGGGGCTTTTGAAAATACATCATTCATTTCATACTGAAGAACTTGAAGTTTGCCTATAGTCTGTAAGAAAGAATAGGCATTACTTTCTGAACCGTCATCTGCTGTTTTATAAGTGGTGAAAGTATCTTTAAAAAGAACCTCGCCATAAGAATTATAAACACTGTATGAACCGCCTTTTCTTACTATATCATCTATCTCTTCAAACTTTCTGTAAGGACTTTTTCCAGCTATGATACCGTCTATAGCTCCGCCGAAGGCAACAGATACACTTTCAGCAAGTGAGTTCTCTATACTTCTGCAGGCTAAAGCTCCTATCATATATTTAGGTGTTATGCTTTCTTCAGCCCAAAAAGCACAGTAATATTTATCATTTCTATTTTCTATCAAACTTATATAATCGCTTTCTTTTTCATTATATCCGCCTACTACATAAAAACCTCTTTTTTCTGTTGCTGAAAACAATTCCTCTGATCTATCCATAAGAAGATTTAAGTTTTCAGTATCAGTAAAAGCTGTTGCTATAGAAGTATAATAAGTAGAATCAAATTCGCTTAAAACTTTCTCTAATGATACATCTCCAAGTCCGCCCTCTAATGTTTCACTGCTGAATGTCAAAGATATACCTTCAGGCATAGCATTAGTTTCTTCTTCATTGATACCCTGACTTAAAGTAATCTCATTAGCAGTTTTGCCTTTCCATTTAGAAGTTAGTGTAACTTTATCCGCACCGTCTGCTGCTTTAACAGGAACATCTAAAACAGAGGATATTGCTTTTATCATATTAGTATGTATTTGGCTAGCATCTTCTCCTGTTTTTACATTTACAGACACTCTAATACCTCCTATATAAATATATATAGTTCCGTTTTTTGTGGCTGTTCCTGTTACTGTTATATCTGCAGTAGCTTCGCTTGAATCTTCAGCTTCGCTTATAGCAGAAGCATATACATCAAAACTAAGTGAAGTATCAAATATACCTTTAAGCATTTGATGAAGCTGTGAACCTACTCCAAATCTCTCCGCCTGCTTTGCTTTGCTTATAGGAATAATTTTATCCTTTGCTCCCAAATAAGATGTATCCGCACTTCCTAAAACAAGCATTTTTCTAGGTATGCTTGATATTGAAGTATTTGGGTCTTTATTTTCTGTTTCTATAGCAACAATACTTGCTTTGGAACTTCCTGTTAATGATCCCATATTTCCCCCTAATTAATTTATATTTATTTGACTTATTATCTCTTTTAATTCTGTATAATTCTGACTATCACTAGGATAGAAAGGACACTCTACTGTATATTTAATTCTAGCAGCAGATACTGCCATCTCCAAATTACTATTTTCTATATTTAATTGTTCTATTCCTCCAAAATAAAAATTAGAAGTTATATATATTTTTTTGCCGTCTGACTCTATTGTAGGCTCTACGACATTCAAATCTGAAAGACATGTCCTTACAAAATTAGTATAAATCTGTGAAGTTTTATAAGCTAATTCTCCCTGATTTTCTATATTAATTTTATGAGTATTTTTTACAGGTGCTGTTAATACATCTATACAAAAAGATAATTTATCCTGCTTATATGTTTTAGTATTTAATTTTCCTTTTTCTATTTCTGTCATATACAGATTTATTACCGCAGGATATTTTTTTAAAAGTTCAGCAAAATAATTGCTTCTTCCAGCATTTAATACGATAGGTCTTTCTTCTTCTTTTAAATAAGTTTCAGAAAAAGTTTTTAATACACGTACATAATACTCTTCTATAATATTCCACATAGGAAGTTCTAAATTAGGATTTGACATAAATTAATCTCCTTCATCTTCCATAACAAGCTCTATCAAAAATGTAGTAACAGACAAAGTATCAGTTTTTTTATCTGATAATATTTTGCCTTTAATAGTCTCTCCATTAGCATTATTCCACTCTACATATACATCAGTTATCTTTTTTGGCTTTAATGTAAAATCTGCAGTTTTAACTATTATTTTATGTTCAGGCAGATCTATACTTACATTTTCCAAAGGGTTATAATTAGTATCTTTTCTTACTGCTATGCCTTTAATGATAAGATTTTTTTCATTATTGCTGCTTCTGTCTGTAAACTTAATATCTGTATTATTATTTAATATATCAGTCAAATCATTATTAGCCATCTCTCTTAAAGATAATGGTCTTTTCTTTTCTTCTTCATCATTAAAAGGCATAGTATAAGCTCCTACTCATTACTTTCTGAAACAGTTTCTTTTACTTCTTCTTTACTTTCTGAAACAGCTTCGTTTGTCTCTTTTGCTTCTTCAGTTTTTTGAGAAGTTTTATTAGCTATTTCATTCATCATATCCGAAGCATTAGAAGGAGGATTTACATACTCTTTCTTTGTCTCTTCTAAATCAGCACCGCATAAAACAATAGTTCCTTTCTCAAGCAGTTTTTCTAATACATTCTGCCTTTTATAATTTTCTATTATTTCATCTGGTATTACTTCGCCTACAGTTATTATTTTAGATAATGAATAGCCGTTAGGTTTATATGTAATACTCCCTTTGCCTACTTGATATTTTTTAGCGTTATTTCCATTTTCTAATTCAGCATTATTTTCTAATTCTGTTTTAGTTTTTTTAGCCATACTCAATTCTCCTTAAATAAAATATTCTTATGCTAAAGGTCTTATAGTTCCCAACCTGTCCATATAGGATAAAAGTGGCATAGAACAATGCCACATTATCAACTCTATATGAGTTTTTTTGCTTTCTATAGTAACTATATTATCTCCGTATCTCATATACTTATATGGAGCATTGCCATAAGGCTCTAATACTTCAGGAGTACCTATTCCTAAACTTAAAGGACAGCCGCTAGCCATTATAAGTACATCTTTTGGAGAGAAAAACTCTTCGCTTCCGTTTCTATTACCGTTTTCATCAAATGTATCATATAACTGATTATACTGTTTTATTGCTACTCTATGACCTCTAGGTGTAACAAATGAACTCCAAGTATATACGCCTTCTTTATCTGCTTCATCTACTGTAAATAAAGGATCTATTTCTCCTCTGAATAATGTTTTTACTGAATCTCTTACTTTAGTATTATTTATAAAATATTCCCAAGCCTCGCTTCCCATATATACAGCAAAACTTGAAGTTCCGCCGTCTTTATGAAGAATAGTAAATAAATCATCTAAATCAGATATAGGGTTTGAATTATCTAAATCGCTCCATAAATTATTGGGCGTAACATCATGAGTTGCTATTTTAGGAAAGCTGATAATACTTTTTCCGTCTGCTGATGTTACCTCTCCGTCTGTTAATGTTTGTATAGCAGAAAGCTCATTTCTTCTTGCTATAGCTTCCTCCATTTCAGACATCAAATCAACTATTACCATTCCTGCCGCAAGAGACTGATTATCATACAAGTTTTCACTTGCCATTCTATCTCTGACCATTTTTTCTGTGAGAATTCTCACTTCTTTCATACTAGGAATAGAATATGATGCTATCTGTTCAGAAGGAGACAATTTAGGTGATGGTATATGCCCTCTAGGAGAATAATCGCCCATAGCACGAACCATTAATTTAGTAGGCAAGTCTATAGTGTTGCCGTTTCTATTTCTTATAATATTGCCTCTTTTAAATAGATTATAAAAATAAGGCAAAAATTTCTGTACTGCTGTTATTTGATCATATTTTTTACCTAAAGCTGAAAAACCTTCAAATGTAGAACCTACAAATTTATTATTTGGCATTATTTACTCCTTTATAATATTATCTCTGTTTTCAAAATGTATTAAATCAAACTTATTTCTAAGCCAGCCTTCTATTTGACAGCCGTTTACTGCGGTTGTAAGTGTATCCCCGCTTTTATTTAATACTAAAGCCCCAGAATTAATTGTGCCTCTAGTTATTACAGATACTTTTTTATCCTTATCTGCAGTAACTTCATCTTCTAAAAGTATATATAAGTCATAATTAGCTTTTGCTGCTGCATCGCTTGAAAATACTTTTAATTTTCCTGTTGTTTCGTCCATTACTAAAATAGTGCCTTTAGGATATACCGCACTTGATGCCGCTGCTAAAGTATAAAAAACTGTAGAATATTCGCCTGCTATTATATTAGGCTTTCTTTGTATTGTGAAAAATTTACTGTCTGCCATTTTTATCCTCCTTCATTATGTATTTTTTATTTTCTAAAGCATAATCAACTAAAGCATTGCCTAAAGCATTTTCTTTAGTATTAATGTCTTCAGCTGCTGGAGATGAAGGAGTTGTATTTCTTTCAGCAAGTTTATTTAACTCTGACTGACTTAAAGGCTTCTCTTCATCATCTTGACTATTTTCAAAATTATCAGCTTTATCATCTTCCAACTTTTTTGCCTTCATATCTTCAACATCTTTTTTCAAAACCTCATAATCTGACTTTAAAGCAGATATTTGATTATTAAAGTCTGTAAGTTTAGCTGACACTTCCTCACTGCTTTTATGTATATCTTCTCTAATATTTTTCATATTAGCAGATATACTTTCTTGTATAGCCTGTAATATTTCTTCTTTATCGTTCATATTGTTCTCCTTATTGTTGCTATGCTCGCCTCGACAAAAAGTCCCTAGCTGACGCTAGGCGTCTCGGCTCACTATTTATTGTTACGCCGAAAAAATTGTTTACCATTACATAAACATTGCTTTTTCTACAGCTTTATTAATATCATCAATAGTTATTGCCTCATTAAAATAACTTTCTATATCGCAGTTCAAATTAATTTCATCTATAAGTCCTAATTCTTTAGCTTCACTAGATAAAAAATAAGAACCGTCCATAGCTTCTTTTTTTACACTCCTATTTGAAAGTATATCTCTCTTAAACATTGAATATATTTCATCAAGTCTGTTTTGAGTGTATTCTTTTGCTTTATCATCTCTTAAATCCTGATACTTATTAGGACTTTCTCTGTTTGTAATATATACTTCCGAATCTGAATAATATCTGCCTGATATAACTCCTATACTTCCAAAATATGCAGTTTCTGAAGTAGCTACAATTTTATCGCAGGCACTTGCTAACCAATAGGCAAGCGAACAGCAGGAACTATCAACAAAAGCAATTTTTTTTATTTCCATCTCTTTAATAGCATTAAATAATTCTGTTACTCTGTAAACTGCTCCGCCCGGCGAATCTATTATAAAAGCAGCTCCTTTTATGTTTTTATCACTTTTAATACTATTTACTATTTCAAATAATAAGTTTACTGAAGCAGAAGAAAACCAGCTAGGATAAGGATCAATAGCTCCGTATATCCTTATTAAAGCTATATTATTTTTTATCTCAAAACTCTTTCCTATACTGTAAATATTCTGATTATTCATATATTGAGATAAAAGTCTTTCTTCTATAGCTAAATCACTCATTATTTAATTCCTCTTCATTATTATTTTCATTACTTTTATTATTATTATTATTTTCTCCAAGTTTTACATTCAAACTTCTGCTATGCTCTTCTTCATCTGCTATACCCTGAACATTATCTCTAAAATTAGTACCATAGAGTGTACGGCTTGCATATTCTCTAGTAACAAATCCGTTTTCTACGGACATTTTCATAGCTTCTACTTCTTTTGTAGGGTCTAGTGTAGGTATTGCTCTGCCTGTTACTGTATGCTGAAGCCAAGCCAATCTCTTTTCACTGTTTTCTAAAAAGCCTTTTAATTTTAAATCTCTGCTGTAAACAAGCTCTGTTATTACAGCCTCATAAAAAGGACTTACAACATTCAAAGCAAAATCTGTCCTTTCCTGTACTACAGTTTCCCACATCTGATTTATAGCCGCCCTTGCTGCCGAATAATTACTATTAAAACTTCCCTTTAATACTTCCGCAGGTATTCCCATAGAAGAGCAGGCTGGAATTAATATACTTTCAATAAAAGCAGGTATATTCAAATTAGGTCGGTTTGAATTAGCCTGTACTAATTTTTCTCCTGCATTTAAGTGATTTAATACTACATTTGTCATATTCATTACAGTTGAATCAGTGCTTGGTACTTCTTTAGTTGACTCTATAAAGTTTTTTCTAGCAGGCAAATCTTTTAATTCGCTTTTATCCTCCGTACCTAATTCTCTTTCTATAATTCCAAATATCTGCGAATTAAGAAGCTGAGCATCTAATTCTGCTACATTTGACTGATATATTTTTTCAAGTTCATGAAAAACATGACTTCCTTTAGGTATTCCTCTTAAATCTAATGGTCTGTTTCTATTTGCTAAATGTATTATTTGTATCTGACCCATACTTGTATATCTAGGATAATAAACAGCTTTATTTTTTAATTTTTTATTATAAATACTTGAAGTATCTTCATAATTATTCTCTGTTATGTAATATCCTATCTCTCTGCCGTATTTATCCAGCTTTATTCCTTCCGCACTGTCTTTTACATAGCTTATACATTCTGTAGGTATAATTCTTAATTTCACTGGACTTAATACAAAATCATTTACAGTTTTTTTATGCTCATAAATAAACTGAACAAATACATCACCATCTACTACATAGCTTCTATATAATTCTCTGAAAAACTGACCTGTATTATAATTACCTAAAAAATCTGCTTCTTTGCTTCTTAAAATAGATTTTATTCTATGCTCTATTTTTGACTGATATTTTCTTTTTGTATCTGCATCATCTATACCCAATATTTCCCAATTAGGAAGTACATTAATATTTAATCCTGTACCCACTACATAAGTCATAAGCCAATAAATCATAGCTTTATAATGTACAGAATCAAATTCAGACTGTCTGCTTCTTCCTACTAAAACGACCCTGTCAAAGAACTCATCAGCTACAGGCTGTACTCCGTATTCTATTTTAGCTCCTACACTTCTATATCCTATGCCGTAGCCTGTAGTATTTAAATAACTATTTATATTTTCTTTTTCTTCTCTTTTAATTTCTTTAATATTATTTCCTGCTTTAATACTGAAAGCACAATCTAAAGCCTCCGATATATCTTTTACAAACTTAAACATTACCAGCTAATACCCTTTAAATTATGAGAACCAAAAACTCTATAGCCTTTATCTTTTACAATTTCATCAATTTTCTCTTCCTGCCATTTCATAAAAAACATTCTCATCAAAAAATATTCATTATATAAAAGTGTGTTCTTTCCTTTTTTAGCATTTAATTTTATATATCTATTTAAAAGCAGAATATAAAAAGCAAATATAAGTCTATACCATAAAGTGATATTTATTTTTCTAGCTTCATCTGCTTTAATCATCTATGTCCCATCCTATTTCCTAAATTGCTTCTAATAGAATAAGCCTGAACTGCATCATAATCAGGGTTTATTTTTTTAAGTTCGTCCATATACTGCTTTCTTAATTTCATTAAATCATCTACTGTTTTATAAGTTACAGACTGATTAATTTGTCCGTCTCCGAATGTGTATGCTCTTTTATTTCCTGTTGCTGCTATCTCTTCATCAATGGCTTTGATTTTCTCAATAAGTTCTTCTTCTGTATAAATGCTTTTTAAAGGCATAATAACCTCATATCATTTTTATAAGCTAATTATACAATTTTGTTATTTTTTAATAAGTGAATCATTTTCGATTTATAAGAGTTTTTTGAATTGATTATCTTGTATTTTTTGATTACAATATACAAATAGGAGATTATTTTTATGATAGAAATAGAACAAGGTATTGATGAAATAATAAATATAATAAATGAAAAAATTAATGATTTAGAATTAGAAATAAAAGAAAAATTAAAATATAAAAGCTGGAATAATATTGATTATAATTTAGAAATAATGATAAAAAAAATAAGATTGAAAATATATATTTTAATACTAAAAAGAAAGAAAAATAAATACTTAGAAAAATATAATGCTATACAATATGTAAGTAATATATCTGCTATTGATACTGATATAGTATTAAGTAAAAAAGAATACTGCTTTATGAAATTAGAACATATAACATATTTGGAAGCTAATAAAAATGAAAATAAATCTTATGGTGATGGAAATTTGTATATTACGAATAAAAGTATTATATTTGTTAATAATATATTAACAAAAAATATAAAAATAAATGATATTATTGATATAAATAAAATATTTTTTGGAATAAGAATTTCAAAAATACGAGGTAAAGCTATACTTTTAAAAAAACTGTTGCCAGAAGATATATATAAAATATCAGCTTTATTAAGTGCCATTAAAAATAATCAAATAAATGATAATTTAATAAGAAATAATAAAGCTGAATAAAAATTAATCTCTTATTTCATTCTCATTTAGCATGAAATGATGAATATTACTTTGCTCGTATTGTACTTGAGATACATTATTTTCTTTGTCTAAATACATATTATATACAGACAGAATATTATTATATTTCTTTTTTTCTAGGCATTCATCTAATAACAATAAAAACTCCTTACTATGACTAGTAATAAAAAATTGTATTTTATCAGAATGTGTAACTATAATTTCTATTAACTGTTTCATATCTTCAACAAATAAATCATTTTCTATAATACAAGAAAAACAAATGTATGTATATATTATAAAAATTATTTT
>CASGDY010000080.1 GCA_949300355.1 uncultured Brachyspira sp. | reverse complement strand
ATAAGTAATGCATAATATTAAAATTAGATATTTATATAATTTTATATATTATTTTTACATATAGAATTTGATATTTATTTATTTTCGTATAAAATAGCACTAAATATTTTTTATATAAGGTATAGTATGTCATTTACATTTAATGTATTAAAAAACAGCAGTCAAACTTCAGCAAGACTTGGAAAAATAAATATTAATGGAATAGAAATAGATACGCCTGTTTTTATGCCTGTGGGTACAAAAGCAACAGTAAAGGCTTTAACCCCGCTTATGATAGAAGAAACTGAAAGTAAAATAATACTAGCAAATACATATCATTTGGTATTAAAACCCGGACTTGAGGTATTAAAAAAATTCGGCGGAGTTAAAAAGTTTATGGGCTGGAATGGAGCTATGCTTACAGATTCCGGCGGATTTCAGGTATTTTCGCTAGCAAAATTAAGAAAAATCAATGATGACGGAGTGGAATTCAGCTCTCATATAGACGGTTCTAAATACTTTTTTACTCCTAGAAATGTAATGGAAGCTGAGCATATTATAGGAGCAGACTTTATAATGTGTCTTGATGAATGTTCTAAGCATGATGCATCTTATGAATATGTTAAAGAAGCAATGTTCAGGACACATAAATGGGCTAAAGAATGCAAAGAATATCATGACAGCACTCCAAATAGTGAATATCAGTATCTAGGAGGCATCATACAGGGCGGAATGTTCGATGATTTGAGAAAAGAAAGTGCTGAAACTCTAGTAAATATGGATTTTCCTTTCTATTCTATAGGAGGGCTTTCTGTAGGGGAAACACCTGAACAAATGCATGAAGTTCTTTCAAAAGTTATGCTATACACTAACAAACAAAAACCTCGTTATTTAATGGGGGTTAGCGAGCCTAGAGATATACTTAATGGGGTTATGGAAGGCATAGATATGTTTGACTGCGTTATGCCTACTAGAAATGCTAGAAATGGAGAGGCATTTACTATGAATGGCGTTGTGAGGATAAGAAATTCTAAATATAGAATGGATGATGAAGTTCTTGAAGAAGGATGTGATTGCTATACTTGTAAGAATTTCTCTAAAGCTTATCTTAATCATTTGGATAAAACACATGAAATACTATTTTCTATACTTATGACTATACATAATGTAAGATTTATGCAAAGATTTATGAAAGATTTAAGAAATTCTATTGAAAATGATGTATTTTCCGATTATAGAATGGATATGTTGAATAAATTTTATTAAAAAAAATTATTAGTTTACATATTTGACAAAAAGTTGTATTATATAAACAAAATAATTAAGCGAGTTATTTATGGCAGGTAAATATGATAAGCAATTAGTTAAATATAATGATATTTTATCTAAAAAACCAAATGATCCTAATGCTTTGGCTATATTGGCTAGAATAGCAATTAAAGAAAATAGAATGGAAGATGCCGAACACTATTACTCTGCTATTTTGATTGAAACACCTAATTATCCAGAAGCACTGTATATGATGGGCTTCATAAATATGAAAAAAAATAAATATAATGCTTCTGTAAGCTATTTTAATCATCTTTTAAAAATTGGTAAAAAAAATGCTTTTATATATGAATACTTATCTATAATGGATAAAAAAAATAGAAGGGAATATTTAGAAAAAGCATTGGAATTATCAAAAAATATGAAAATAAAGTCTAAAGATTATAAAAGATGTTCATATATAGCTTTCCAATCATATGTTTGGAAGGAATATGATATATCTTTAGAATATGCAACTTTAGCTTATGATGCAAAGCCTACAAATGATATAATTAACTTATTAGGCTGTATATATCATCATAATGAAGATTATGATAAAGCTCTTTCTCTTTTTCATGAAGTAAATGCTAACTATGAAAGCAAAAATCCTTATGTATTATGCAATATATCTTCATGTTATAATAAGAAAAATAGTAATAAAATGGCTATAAGATATTTAGAAAAAGCATTGGAAGTGAACAATAATGATAAAGTAATATATTATACCATAGGTTCTATATATGCTTCAACAGGAAATAAAAAATTGGCTATTGAAAATTTTGAACATGCTCTGCAAATTAATGAAAATTATGAAGAAGCGAAAAAGGCTTTGGAGGCTATTAAAGAATAATATTTTATAATAAAAAATAAATAAAAAAACTTTCAATATTAGTCAATTTAGTATATTATAAATAACTAAAATATAGTAAATGAATGGGGTATTCAACTGTGAATTTTTTCGATTATATAAAATACAATTTATTTAATATAAGAACTCCCGAATTAGTAGAAAAAATGCGTATGGAGGAGTATTCTGATAGAATATCAAAACAAAAATATAATTTTGCGGATTTAAAAACTAAATCATTAACAGTTACTTGTGCAAAATTTATATTTGAAATGTATAAAGTGGTAGGACCTTTGCTTAATCCATTAAAAGAAGAATTTATAGTAAAAGATGGAAAACAATTCTCATATTATTTAATAGAAGTATCTTTTAGTGATGAAATGAAAGAATTATATTCTACATTAAATAGAGATTATATGATGTCACAAATACAAAGCGGTAAAAACCCTAATGCTGTATTTAATGAAGTAAAGAATAATTTTGTAAAATTCAAAAAATTTATAAGCGGAGAAAGCGGAAAAGAAATAAATTTAACTTTCAATTTGCTTAAAGATTTTGCTCAATTATCTAATTTTGATTTCTTTCTATTTTTAAGGGCTTTTTGTCCTTCATTCGTAGAGGCAGCTTATAATTCTAACCCTCAATTTAAACCCAGCTCAAATATGCAGGTGGTTGATGATTTGGTAAAATTAGATTATGCTGTAAGCTCAATAGTAATAAGAAAAGAATTATTATCTGCTTTAAATGTTTTTCAGCAATATTTAGGAATGCCTGCTATACCTGAAAAAAATATAAAATCGTTTTTAGCAAGAGTTAAATACCTTCAGACTCCTGATGTAATGCATGACATTATTGTTTATCTGCTTAAAGATTTTACCTATAAATGCAGTGTGAATCCGTCTAATGTTAATATATTTGTAAATTATATAACAGACTTTACAAATAATTTAAAAAAGGATATGGATAGTATAGTTTCTGAAATTAAGAGCAGTAAAATTGCCGGAATGAGAAATAAAATATTTAACGGCATAGAAATATTGAAAATGTCTAATGTAAATGAAGAAAAAAATGAGCAGCTTGAAAAATTTGACTGTCCTATATTTACATGCGTAGAGCCGCTTCAGTATATAAAAACATTTATTATAGAAATGTTCGATATCAATTATAAAGATCCGCTTAATGATATGTTTTTGGGAGCTGAATTTGTAAGCAAAGACAGGAATTCTCAAGGATTAGATGCTTTCTATATTTTAAATGATTCAAGAGAAATGATACAAAGATTTGATACTATGCTAAGTCCTGAATCTGAAAACTTCAAACGTTTGAAAACTTGGATAGTATCAAAAAATAAAGCAAATGCTAACAAAGATTTAATAGAAACTATGGTTAATAAAATTGATACAGAAGGAAATAAAATAGTTTTAAGTGTTTATAATTCTGTAATAGATTTAACTACTATAGTAAAAAATATTGTTGAAGACTGCAGAAATAATACTAAGCTTGAAATTACTAATGCAAATAAGGTTCAATATTTACCTAAATTTAATCTTGATATAGCTCAAAATATGCTTGATGATTTTGATAATTTTATAGCCCTTATGAAAAACTTTGTAAGATAATAAAATATTAAAAAATTGGAAAATAATAATAATGAATAAAAATTATAAAACTATTATACAAGTAGTAATAGGAATCGCCATAAGCGTAATTTGTTTGTACTTCGCTCTCAGAGGAATAGATATAAAAGAATCTATAGAGATAGTAAAAAATATAAACATTCCATATTTCATAATTTCACTTATATTAAGTATATTGATTATTATATTTAGAGGTTTAAGATGGGAATGTTTTATACCATTAAAAAAGCCTATAAAAAAAAGAACTGTAGTAATGGCAACTTATATAGGATATATGGGAAATAATATACTTCCTGCTAAACTTGGAGAGGTGGCAAGAGCTTATATATTAGGAATGAAAGAGAATGTAAGCAAATCTGCATTGATTGCATCAGTTGTTACTGAAAGACTTTTTGATGTTATAACAGGAGGTATTATATTAACTGTATCTGTAATATTTATACCTAATTTACCTGAAAAAGTTACTTATGCTGCTATTGCTCTATTTGTTTTATCAATAGTTGGTTTTTTAGTATTAATGTTTTTAGTGTGGCAGAGAGAATTCGCCCATAAAGTTTTTCATAAAATTTTTGGAATACTTCCTAAAAATATCGGTGATAAATTAATTGAGTTCTCATGCAATTTTATAGACGGAATAGGATTCAAAAATGATCCTAAACATATATTTTTAATATTTTTCTATACAGTTTTATATCTTATAGGACAAATACTTACAATAAGTTTTTTAATGACCGCTTTTAACATCAAAGCTACTCCTATAATAGCATTATTTATGTTTGCTGTAGGAGGATTCGGTTTTGCTATACCTTCTGCCCCATCAGGAATAGGACCTTTTGAATGGGCTGTTGTATTCGGGCTTTCTCTTATAGGCATAGAAAAAACTGTAGCATTTCCTTATGCTCTTGTATATCATATGATGGGAATTGTCCCTATAGTAATAATAGGATTCATATTCTTATTTATATTAGGTGTAGATTTAAAGACAGCTACTAAAGGCGACAACAAAATCGAAAGCAAAGAACAAAATAATGCATAAATATCATAAACTATATATTATAACTATATGACGTTCTTTATCTTTTGATTCAAGCTTTTTTATTTCTATATTATATTTATTTTTTGGAATATTGGCTTCTTTTAATTCCTCTTCTATTTTTTCTCTCTTGCCTTTATATAAAACTAATTTTGAATTTTTAGTTTTTAATTTATTAAATATTTTTAAAAGTGTAGCTATATCTGAAAAAGCTCTTGATGTAATAGTATCATACTTTTCTTTTATCTCATAAGCATTGACACATTTCACTTCTATGTTATTTAATTCTAATTTATCTTTAGCTAATCTTAAAAACTCAGCCTTTTTATTTTTAGATTCGCATAATGTAAATCTCTTATCATTAAACACAATAGCAAGCGGTATAGAAGGAAGTCCTGAACCTGAACCTATATCTATTATATTATCATAATCAGCAAATATATCTAAAGCAAGAAGACAATCAGCAATATGATCATTAAAGAAATCTTCTGTAGTTTTTGCCCCTGTAATATTAACATTTTTATTATAATCTATTACCAGAGAAGCATACTCTATCAGTTTTTCTTTTTTATTTTCATTAATTTTTATATTATTGCTGATATTGTCTAATACTAAATCAAAATCCATAATTACCAGCCTAATTTTTTAGCATCTTGTTTAGCTTTATCTCCTGCTGATACATTTGTAACATTATAACGAAGTTCTCTTTTATCAACTTTACTTTTCATTATGAACTCTTTAGGATAAGGTATATTATTAACAGTTGTATATGAACCTAATTCCACATTGACAACATTATCCATAAAAGCAGTAGAAAAACTTCTTACTCTGTAAGTAGATGCTGAGAAAACTATAGTATCTACCCTATCATTATAACCTATTTCTAATGTATGCCAATTCTTACCTAAAGTGATATTACTGCTTACTATTTTTTTAGACAAATCTATAAATTTATAATCAAGTATATCCGCATAAACTTTAGGGAAACGCATAATAGGAGCTTCTAATGCGAATTCATCAAAATTTCTTTTTAAAGGAGTTTCTGCCTCAGGCAAATCTAATGTAAGACTATTATTATTAACCTTAGCATCGAATATAAGACTTCCTAAAAGTCCGTCAACAACATTCATATATTTATTATTGCTGTTCTTATAATAATTAACAAGCATAGGCATTTGATCCAAATCATCACCGCTGTAAAAAGCTCCGCCTGATGAATATATGCTTGTAAAAGGAGATTTTGAAAACCTATTAAAAGCCTCTTTCATCACTTCCTTTTCATTTTGACTGAATGCCAAACTAGAAATCAATAAAAATATAATAAATATTATAGTATTCTTTTTCATCATTATTTATAAACCTCTTAAAAATAGATATAGAATATAAAACCTATTTATTGTTTCTCTGTTAAACTTTCTATTCTGTCTTTTATTCTGTTTTCATCATAATCAAATTCTTTTTTATATGAGGATATTGATTTTCTATAATATTTAAGTGCATTTTTATGATCGTTTTTAGCATAGTATGTATCAGCAATATGGGCATATATTTCAGCTTTAGAATCATCATCCACATATAAAGCAGCTTTTAATAATGTTTTTAAAGCATTATCATAATCCCCTTTTTTATAATAAGCAAAACCTAAAGTGTCTATATAATGAGGAGAATTAGGCTCTAATTTAACAGCACTTTGAGAAAGTTGTATAGCTTTATCCAAATCACTGCCTAATGAAGCCAATGCCCAAGATAGACTATTCATATTTTCTGCTGAACTTGTATCCTGAGAATATTTATAATTAGCATATAGTAATGCTGAATTTGTATTATCTAATGCTAATGATGTTACATAAGGAATATTTATTCTATAATCATTAGTATTTGATTTATTATTGCTGAAATATTCAAAATCTTCATTTAAATATTTATTTGCATTAACTTCATCATTATTTATCAATGAAGCATAAGCCTTTAAATAACTATAAGAATATTTTTCTTTTTCATATTTTTCAATACTCTTTATAGCAAGTTCGCTTTCTCCTATATCGCTCGCTGTTAATACTAGTGATACTAATTCATTTTCTTTTATATTATTATTGTTTAATGATAAATATTTATTTAACATCTCTTTTGATGAATTGAAATCATTTTGATTTTTAAACTCTAAAGCAGCCTGCAAATATAAACTATTAAATTTTCCGCTATTATCATAACTAACTAAATTATCTATATGTTTAGGTAATGCGTCTATATTTTTAATCATCAAATAAAATGATATTATATCCATTTCTGAATTAATTTTATTTTCTTTGCTTCCTATTTCATAAATCATTTTATAATATGCCTGTATAATATCTAAATCAATTTCCCTTCTGTCTAAATCAGTTTCTATTATATTAAGAGCATTACTGTATCCTGAAGTCTTAGCTTCTGAAATGATAGATAATATTTTAGGGGTATTAGGGTTTGAAGCATCTATCTTCTCAAATAAACCATCATTATATTTATCAGACATAAAACTTAAATATGCACTCAAAAATAAACCGTCTTCTATACTAATGCTATTAGAATAAGCTTCATTATATTTTTCTAAAGCCTGATAACTTTTTACTATACCATAGGAAGCAGTATATTTATCAGCCGGAGACAACTGAACATTTTCTAATTTTTTGAATCTATTTATAGCACTGGAAAATCTGCTTAAATAAAATTCGCTCATGCCATAATAAAAATTATAATAGTTTAAATAATTGTTATTATTACTTGGCTTTTTAGTTTCATCTACTTTGGAAAAATAATATACGGCTTTCTCAAGCTCTCTTTTCTGATAATAAGTATAACCTAATAATATTAAAACATCATTATTTGAATTATCTATTTCATAAGCAGTTTCTAAATAATATCTTGCCTTATCAATATTATTCATAATAAATATATTTCTTTCAGATGCCTTAAACAATATATCAACATCTTCAGGAGAATCAAAAACTAAACTATCATAAATTCTTGAACTCTCATAATATTCTCCCAAAGCCTCATGAGTTTCAGCTAATGTTATATATATCTCTTTATTTTGTACATATTTGACAACTTCCTGAAGTATTACTTTGGCGCTTTCTAAATCTTTGACAGTTTGTTCAGTTAAGGTTTTGCTTGCTAATGCACGCTCTTTATAATATAGTGCTAAACTATATGCCGCTTTTGCTTCTTCTTCACTTTTTATATATTTAGAATCTTTAAATACACTTTCATCTTCTTTATTTGACTGCGGAAATAAATTAAAGGCACCAAATATAAAAATTGCCAATATAATACAAATTTTTCTAATAAACATACTAAATACTGCTCCGTAATTTAAAGTTTACATAATTTTAATATATATCAATACAAAAAACAAGACTTAAAATTTGAAATAT
Source organism: uncultured Brachyspira sp. (assembly GCA_949300355.1). GTDB lineage: Bacteria > Spirochaetota > Brachyspiria > Brachyspirales > Brachyspiraceae > Brachyspira. Next base: position 3,152 of record CASGDY010000080.1, on the reverse strand, counting down.
AATATTTTATTTATTCGTTATTAGCAGGACTTTCGGATTCGCTTTGTCCTGATTCTTTTGTAAATGCTTTTTCTAATAAATCTTCTAATCTCTTATTTGTATAAAAATCGGCTTTTACTTTTGCAACTATCTCTAACGTATTTTTTCTAGAAATCTTAACAGTTGCCCCCATAAATACATTATAATTATTTTTCATAAGTTTAATAGTTTCATATCCCATAAGCACAGCAACCAAACAAAAATGTCTATAACCTGATGCTTTTTTCTCTATTGACATAATATATTCTATAGAATTTCTAAACTCATCCATGGCTGATTCTACCATCTTTACTAATATTTCCATAGCTTTATCCATATAAGCACCGTCTTCAAAATACGGAGCAGGATTCTCATTTTCAAATAAACTTACAGGCCAAAAAACTCTTTTTTCTTCATAATCTAATTTTGCATCTTTAATAATATTAACTTTCTGCAAAAATCTTCCCAAACTCTTAGCCTTCTCTCTATCTAATTCTAAATTATCCAATATCTTTGTAAGTTCAGTAAGATAAAGTCCTACAGTACCGGCAACATAGTAACAATAATCATCTAAATCTTCAAATGTTGTTATAACATGGTCCTGATAATAAACCATACCATAACCCATTTCTCTTAAATACGAAATAGATATATTTTTTACTTCCTGCTTAAATGCAAAAAATGCTTTAAGAACTATATCTATATTTTCTATTAAGACTTTATCATTTTCATTTATGGAATGTTCTATAACTACATTCTTAAAATTTTCTAAATTATCAATATTTTCTGTTTTTAATATATTTATAAAAGCTGTTATTAATGTTTCTTTATCTTCAGCACTATGAGTAGAATCTTCAATAGTATCTATTATTCTAGCAAGTAAATACTGAACCTCAACCTTATTTTTTTTATTTTTATCTAGTAATGGTATAGTCAAAGCAAAACTTCTTGAAACTAAATCTAGTAAATATTTCGTATTAATTTTTGTTGCCATATATTTTCCCTAAATTTTATTTTATTTTTTTTAGTAAAGATACACAATGAACTGCTATGCCTTCTCCTCTGCCTATAGAATCCATTTTTTCATTAGTCTTAGCTTTTATTGAAATATTTTCTATATCAGTTTTAAGAATTTTGGATAGATTTTCTCTCATAGTATCTACATATTTTCTTAATTTTGGTTTTTCTAATATAATTGTAATATCAGTATTTGATATTTCATAATTTTTTTCTTTCATGATTGAAACTGTTTTTTCTAATAGTACTACAGAAGAAATATCTTTATATTTTTCATCATTATCAGGAAAATGACTTCCTATATCTCCTAATGCTAAAGCTCCTAATATAGAATCTATTAAAGCATGAATAACAGCATCGGCATCTGAATGACCTTTTAACCCCAATTCATAAGGAATTTCTATTCCTGACAATATCAATTTACGATTATCTGCAAATACATGTGAATCGTATCCATAGCCTATTCTCATTTACTAATATCCTTAATTATACTGTTTAAATTATACTAAAATAAACTAATTTGTCAATTACAAATGACATTGAAGCCTTTGACAAATAACATTCGTTTGACAAATCACATTACTTCAAAAACAAGAAATCAATGCTAATCCTAAGAGAAAGTAAAAATAGCTGGTAAATATAGAGATATATTTTTAATAAAAAATCAAATTTTAAGGAGTAAATAATGTTAGCAAAAGACTTAAAAGAAGAATTAGAAAAGTTTAAAGATGATGCTCGAATCTTAATACGAGCTAAAAGAGAAGACGGCACAATTGTATTAGTAGATTTTGGAGGAATAAATAAAAAGGAAACAGAAAATATTGGAGTAATAGTTCCTTTATTTAAAATTAATAAGGAGTAAGAAATGGAAGAATTAGATTTAGATGCAGAACCTCAGATAGTGTCTTTAGACATAGTTTATATAATCGAAATAGGACTTGAGGATTTAGACGGCGATGTAGAGTTTGATATTGATGATGGGAGGTATCCTTCTCAATTAGCACCTTCTACTTATGAGAAAATAGAAGAGGCATTAAAAGAAGAAGGTATTGATATTGAGGAATTGAATAAGAAAATCAATAAGGCTATGTTTGGAGAAGACTGCTGTATTAAATATTATCCGTATAAGGAGGTTGAAGAAGAATGAAATGTGATATGTGTAAAAAAGATGTTAATGAAGTTGAAGAAGATAGAGCTTAATTAGTTTTTGACTATCTTGAAGGGTTTCCTACATATGATTTATGCGAGGACTGTGCTTGGAAAGTCAGAGATTATATAGAAAGCTATTATAAAAAGCAAAAAGAGAAAGAAAAGACATATGGTTCATAAAAAGCGTGAATAAAAAGGTATGTAAGATTTATTTTGTATAGGCGGATAAATGAAAACAGAAGAAATCAAAGAACAAATAAAACAATATGATGATGACTTAATAATAAAAATTAAGGACTGTAATAATGTTGAATTAGTAAAAAGCTGGGGTGATTTGTATTTTGATATTTTGGAGAATTGTAAATATAAGAAAAACAATATTACAGTAGGCGATTTGAAAGATAAGTTAGATAAAGTTGGAAGAACATCTAATATTATGGTGCGTAAAGGAAACAGTATTTTTCCAATTATCAAAATATCTAAAAGAGGTAAATATTTAATAATTGAATATTAAAGTGGGGATTTTATGGCTATGGAACATAGAAAAGCAATAGAATTATTAATAATGATGGCAGAAATGGAATTTGATGAAGGACTTGAAGCAAAGACTTCAGAAATGGTTGAGATATGGAAAGAACAGGGATTAAAAGTAAATGATAATGTAAGTATTTTTGAAAAAAACGGAATACTTGACAGCGTACCATTTATTGACTGTTTGAATGAAGCTGAACAAAAAATATATAAGCCAATACTTGAATACATAAGAGATTCTAAAATTGCTGTAAAAGCGTAAAACAATATTATGGGGGTATCCAATGATAAAAGCTATTAAAGAAAAAATAAGAAAAATTTTCAGACCTCGTAACTGCTTGGTATGTCCTGTTTGCGGGGAAAAGGCAGAAGGAAGTTTCAGGGTATTAAGTCTGAATGTAGACGGCACAGTTGGAGCTTATGCAGTTCATAGAGAA
>CASGDY010000079.1 GCA_949300355.1 uncultured Brachyspira sp. | reverse complement strand
GTTAATCTGCAGAGAATTAAATCGCCAGTCATTACCATCATATGGCATGGTTACATAAAAAGTATATGGTCCTCCGGCACTAAAGGTCTGCGGACTACTTTCGCTCCGTCCTATGGAAGACCAGGACGCGCCATGATAATTTTCCAGACCAGTATTTTCAACCCACGCTTTATAAGTATTTACTTCAGAAAACACTACATTAACGTCTATATTACCATCTGATCCTGGCTGAGCCTGTTCTTTCGAAACACTATAAACTTTACTGTCTGAAGATATTTTATTTCCATTTACAGAATTGTCCGCAGAATCTTTTATAGTAGATGTTATTTCATTCATAGAAGCTGAAGTTTCTTCAATACTTGCTGCCTGGCTCTCTGTTCTATTAGATAAATTATTATTTTGTTCAGATAGGCCTTTAGCTACTGTACTGATATTGTTTGCTGAAACTTCTACTTCTTTTATAGTATCAACTAGTTTATTTCTCATATAGGCAAATGCATTAGATAATTCGCCTAATTCATCTTCACGATGTATACTTTCTTTTGTGTTTCTCAAATCTCCGTCTGCTATTTCTTTTGCAGCATTAACTAATATATCTAATGGTTTTGTTATAGATTTTATGAATAGGAATATGAATGCTGATAATATTAATACAGCAGCAGATGATATTGCAATTATTATAATAAGAAGTATTTTATTTTGTTCATAAATTTCTTTTTCTGTTACTGATATTCCAAGCACCCAAGGTAAAGTTTTCAATGTGATTACAGATGATACTCTTTTTTCATTTTCCCAAACATAATGAAAAATGCCTTTTCCTAAATCGAATCCTCCTTTTAATTCGGAAGGTGCTGAAATGTTTATATACTGAGTTTTGCTATGTATCTTACAAATTAAATTATTATCTATCATAAACATATTACCTGTTTTTCCAACAACTAAAGGCTCTATATGCTGTATATTGAATTTAGCCCAGTCGAAAATAATATAAAGATGCCCTATTAATTGGTTGCTGTCATCGAATACTTTTTCAATCAAAGTTAAAGCCCAATTATCTGTTATAGAAGATTTTTTTATTTCTTCTGAGAATACAACGTTTTTATCAGAATTTAATTTATTTTTTAAATCAGGATTAAAATCATAAATACTTTTACCTATATAATTTTCATCTGCCGAATCTAATATTATATTACCATTAATATCAGTTAATCCTATATTAATAGCATATTTATTTATTGATTGTATTCTTTTTAATCTATTATAAGCTGCTTCTTTTTCTGCTTCTGTGCCGTTTTTAAGATAGTACATTAATTCTTTATTTGATCCGTAAGTTTCTGCTATAATTAATTGTTCATCGAACCAAGTATCTATTAGAGAAGCATAGCCGAATACAATATTATTATATCCGTCTAACGTTGTTTTTTTAAGACTTTCTGAAGCTTTTATATCGGTTATTACTATCAATACTGCTATGAATATTACTACTACAGAAATTATTGTTAGGGGTATTTTGACTTTCAGACTTTTGAGTTTGTTCATAAAATATTAACCTCATAATTTTAATTTGTTTAGTTATATAACTATACAAATTACATTGAATAATAAACTATATTATGTTTTTATGTAAAAATAGGTGAAAATAGGTAAAGTTATTGTAATATTTAAAATTTTAGTATATAATATTATACATATGCTACATATATTGTGATTTTTTATTTCAATATATATTTTATTTGTATATTATTTTGTTAAATATGCTTAAAATGAAAATACCCCATGCCCTAAATAAAAGCATGAGGTATTTTTATGTTTTATAATTTACTTATCTAGTTCCATCAGGAAGTTTGAATAAATGTATAGCATCCATTAATTCTTTAGACTGAGCGAATAATAATTCAGCAGATGCAGTAGCTTCTTCTACTAATGCAGCATTTTTCTGAGTTGTAGAATCCATTTCAGCAATAGCTATTTTTACCTGATCTATACCATTTTGCTGTTCAACGGCACTGTTGCTGATTCCTTCCATAATTTTAGAAGCATCATCTATTTTATTTTGTATTTCTATAAATATTTCCTGAGATTCTCTTGCTGTTCCTGTGGCTTTATCTATTTTTTCATAAACATTTTCAATCAAGTCTGTGATGCTTTTTACTGAAGTTTGAGTAGTTTGTGCCAAGTTTCTAACCTCAGCGGCAACAACAGCAAAACCTTTACCTTGCTCACCAGCACGAGCTGCCTCTACTGAAGCATTAAGTGCAAGTATATTAGTTTGAAATGCTATATCTTCAATTATTTTTGTTATATCTTTAATTTTAGAACTTGCGTCATGAACTTCTTCTATATTTGAGGTTGTTTCAGATATTATATTTCCTGCATTTTCTACAGATGATTTAGAATCTAATATCATTTTACTTCCATTGATAGAATGTTCAGCAGAATCTCTTATTGTTGAAGAAATTTCGGTCATAGAAGCAGAGGTTTGCTCTATACTTGCTGCCTGACTTTCTGTTCTATGTGCTAAATCAGTATTTTGTTCAGATAGTTCTTTTGCCGCCATTGTGATATTATTGGCAGATTCTTCAACAGTCATTATAGTATCTACTAATTTCTTTCTCATAGCAACAAATGCATCTGATAATTCTCCAAGTTCATCTTTTCTTTTAATTTTTTGTTTTGTAGTTCTTAAATCTCCGTCTGCTATTTCTTTAGCAACACCGACTAATAAATGTAATGGTTTTGTTATAGACATTATGAACATTGATATAAATATAGATATTATGATTATAGCTATAAGAGCTATTATTACCATCATAAGCATAAGCATTCTATTAGCTTCATATATTTCCGCTTCTGTTACAGATATACCCAATACCCAAGGCTGTGATTTTAATGTCATAACTGATGAAACTCTGCTTTCACCATTGAAATCATAACTTAATATTCCTTTTCCCAAGTTGAAAGCATCTTTAAATTGAGCAGGAGCAGGCTGATTTATATTTTCTGTTTTACTATGTATTTTGATTATTAAATTTTTATCAACAGCATACATACTTCCTGTTTTACCTATAACAAGAGGTTCTATATGATTTTTATTTAAAGTAGACCAGTCAAGCATTACATGTAAATATCCAATAATCTGATTGTTATTATCAGTTACTTTTTCTAATAAAATTAAAGACCATCCTCCAGTTGTAAGAGAATGAGTGATATTTTCTCCAAATACGCCTTTAGAATTACTATTTATTTTATTCTTTAAATCTGGGTGTATATTAAAAACATTTTGATTTACTAGATCAGGATTATCTGAATCTATTAATATATTTCCTGCTGAATCTGATAAACCTATATTTATAGCATATTCATTTAATGATCTGAACTTTTTTAGATTATTTAAAGCTAAAATTTTTAAATCTTCAGTTCTTAACTGTAAGTATCTTATTAATTCTTCAGATGTTCCATATATACTTGCTATAGCTAATTGATCATCAAACCATGTATCTATAAGTGAGGCAAAGCCCATAACTGTATTATTATATCCTGTATATGTAGCATTTTTTATGGCATCCGATGCTTTTATTTCCGTTATTACTATTAATGCCACAATAAAGAAAGTAACCATAGAAATAATGATAAGAGGCATCTTCACTCTTAAGCTTTGAAGTTTTTTCATAACTTGTATTCTCCAGATTCAAAAATATTTTATTTTAAACTATACCTATTAATTATACCCAATTTTGAAAAAAAGTGTTATATTTTTTTTACATATAGTTTCAATCTAATTTACATTAGTGTACAAATTTTTTATATATTCATAAGGCAGCATTACATTTTTATCGGTATAATAAAAATTTCCTATAGAAGCAGTTTCTGATGAATATATAGTTAAATTATCAATCATATTTTTATTAGTTGAATGTATATCTATTGTATATCCTATTTTTGATTTATTAATTTTTAATATTGATTTATTTAAAGATATACTATTCAAACTTTTTATTATAAAATTTATATCATTAGTATTTGTTACTATTATTATATTTCCATTATAATTTATATCTATTTTTGATACGCTTTCAGGGTAGCATTTTATTCCGTTAATAGGAGATTTATACCATAATATAAGAATTATGATTATAAATATAGGAATAAAACCAAGTAATTTTTTCACATTTTTTTTCATAAAAATATAATAATATAGTATTTATTAATTGTAAATGCCTTATTGAATAAATTCATTACTTTAAATAACAATATATCATAAAAAAAATATAAATACTAATTAAAAATCAAATAAATTGTTATATTAATTGAATTTTTTGTATAAAAAAACGATAAATTTAGTTAGTAAATTTCGTAATAAGTGTTAAATTATTTCTATAAAAAATTAAATTTTAGAGGGTATAATGCTATGAAAAAGACTAGTTCCATAAGATTTAAGATGCCATTAACTATAAGCATTATAACAACAGTACTTTTAGTAATAACAATAATAATATTATCATATAAATCTTATGTAGGAATAACAAAATCTACATACGGAGGATATAATAATACTATAGAAGGCTATAAATCTATGTTGGATACATGGTTTGAAGAAAATAACACTTTGATAAAAACATATTCTATTACCCCTGCTGTTATTAATTATCTATCTGGAGATAAAACTCCCGAGGAAAGCACTGCACTAATAAGAACTCTTCAACAGTTTGAAAGTATAAATAAATATTCTGTAGACATAGGAATAACTGATACAAATGGAATAATACTTCAAAACTCAAAAAGTGTAGATTTAGGAAGAGATATAAAAGAATTAAGAACTGGTATTTGGGATAATTTGGTTAAAAATAATTATGATACAGCTTATGGAAGTAAAATAATAAAATCATCTTCTGGAAATGAAATGACTTTTTCTATTATTGCGGGAGTAAAAATTAACGGAACATTTGCAGGAACTATATATATGATTCTAAATTGGGATGCTTTGGGAGCAAAATTAAGTGAATTGCAGCTTCCAGAAACAGGAAGATTATTTGCAATTAATGATCAAAGAAATATTGTTCTTGATACTAGAAATCAATTAAACACTTCAGCAAATCAAAGTTATGATAATGTAATAAAAGAGAATAAAGATAGCGGTATATTGAAATATATATCTGATACAAATGGAGAAAAGAGAACAGCCGTTTATACAAGAATGAATACTATGCCTTGGATATTATCTATGGCAGCTGATGATAATGTAATATATGCTGAAAATATAAGTATGGTTAGAATAGCTATTATAGTTTGTATATTATCTATAATATTTGTTAACTTATTCTCTGTTTCATATATCACAAAAACTATGAATCCTTTAAGCGTTTTAATGAAAAAGGCTAATAAAATATCTGAAGGAAATATAGAACTTAAGTCTGAAACTAATTATAGAAAAGATGAATTTGGAGAGTTAGAGAAGGCATTTAATATTATGAGTCAGAAATTAGCAGAGGTTGTAAGCAATGTTAATGATGCATCAAATGAAATAGTTTTAGCTTCTCAAAGAATGATGGAAAGCAGCGTTGAACTTTCAAGCAGAACTGATTCTCAAGCATCTAGTTTGGAAGAAACAGCTTCAAGTTTGGAGGAAATAGTTTCCACTATAAAAGCATCTGCTGATAATTCTGTATCTGGTAAAAATATGATGTCTGAATCTATGGCACATATTGAAGGAGCTGCTAATATAATAGCACAAACAGTTTCAAATATAGAGGAAGTACATCAGGCTAGCGATAAGATTAAAGATATTACAAAGATTATTGAAGATATAGCATTCCAAACTAATATACTTGCTCTTAATGCTTCAGTAGAGGCTGCACGTGCCGGCACTCAAGGTAAAGGTTTTGCTGTTGTTGCAAGCGAGGTTAGGAATTTGGCACAAACTACTCAGTCATCTGTTAAAGATATTACAGCACTTGTTGATAATACTGCTGAAAAAATAGATACTGCTACAAATACTGCAAGAGAATCTCAGGAAATATTTGTTCAATTGCAGGATAAAGTTTCAGGAACTTCTGATTTAATGCAGAGTATAACTTCTACATCATTAGAACAAGAGACAGGTGTTTCTCAGATAAGTATAGCAATAAATACTATAGAAAGTGCTACTACCCAGAATGCTGCTTTGGCTGAGGAATCAAGCGAATTATCTAAGAGATTATTTGATAAAGCTAAGTTTTTAGAAGAAAGTATAAAATTCTTTAATATATCATAATGGTTATATTTAATGAATGATTATTTAATTGATATAAAGAATTTAGCTAAACAGAAATTTAATATTTCTCTTTATAAAGATGTCATAGAAATAATAAATAATTTTCTTAATGATTTTTCAAATTGTTTAGACAGTGAAATATATTATATAAGAGGGTTTGCCCATCAGGAATTAAAGCTTTATAAAAATGCTATAGAAGATTATAATAAGGCTATTGAATTGAATACTGATAATGAACTTGATTATCATAATAGGGCTAATGCCAAGTATAATATAGGGCTTTATGAAGAAGCTATAAAAGATTATAATAAAGTTTTGGAATTAAATCCTAATGCCAATATAGTATACTGTGATAAAAATAATTTAAAAGATATAAATAACAATCAATAAATATATGAAATACGGCTTGAAAAAATAATTTGTTATAATATCATAATTATATTAAATTATTTTTTGGGGTTAATTGTATGAAAAAATTTATATTTATAATCTTTACATTTTTATTATTTTTATCTTGTGGTAAAGGCGGTTCTTCTGAACAAAATGTTAATTTCTTAGCTACAACTTCAGGGGTATCTGCTCCGCCTCCTGCTCCTCAGGCTAGAATGGAAGAAGAAAGTACCGTATCGGACTATGCTGATTCAAATGGGGCAGCCGTAGAAAGAAAATTAATAGTTTCAGTTGATATAAGAGTAAATTCAAAAAATGTAGAAAAAAGCTATAAATCCATAGAAGCGAAGTTAAAAGAATATAATGGATATTTTGATAATGTTGAATCTTCTAAAAATAGATATTATCTTACTATAAGAATACCTAAAGAAAATCTTTATGCATTTATAGATTTCATAGAACAAAATGAAAAAGTTGAAAATAAAAATATAAATACTCAGGACGTTACAGAAACTTATTATGATACAGAAAATAGGATAAAAAATAGGGAAGTACTTTTAGAAAAATTAAGAAACTATTTAAGAGAAGCTAAAAATATTGACGAAATACTAAAAGTGGAAGACAGAATAAATACTTTAACATATGAAATAGAGAGTATGAAAGGAAATTTTAAGAATCTTCAGTCATCAATTGATTATTCAAGAGTAACTTTAAATATATCAAATCCTGAAGCAATAAAAAGTAATACAAATATATATAATAAATATTTGAATTTAATTTCATTTTTGAAAGAATTTTTCTCAGGTATATTATTCTTTTTGGTAGGTTTCACAGCTGTTGCTATTCCTGTAGTGTTGATATTGGCATTATTCTACTATGTATGCTTTGGAAAAATAGGATTAATAAAGAAATTATATAAAAAAATCAAGTAAATTACATATACATACCCTTAGTATATAAAAAATTTAATTTTTTTTAATAAATTTATATTTTTTCGGGAACTTTTTATTTTTATCATCGTCTAATAAGGCATAAGAAAACAAAATGATAAAAAATAAAAAAACAGGAGAAAATATATGAGAAAAGGTATTATAATTTTTATTTCAGCATTAATAATGATTTTTGCTTCAGTGTTTTTATTTGGTCAGTACGGCAGGGGATACGGTGACGGCAGAGGTTATGGAAATGGAAGAAATAGAGGAAACTCTTGCGGTTATAACAATAATCATTACAACAGAGGCATAATAACGGATGTTATTACTACTACAATTAATTAGCATAATAATTAAAAAAAATATATAAATTAAAAGGAGAAAACATTATGAAAAACAAAATAAGTAAAAAAGCAGTAATATTAATTTCAATAGCAATTATGGTTTTAGGTTCAGTATCATTATTCGCTCAGGTTATGGATATGGTGATGGCAGAGGATGCGGATATGGCAGAGGTTACGGAAGAGGCGGATGCGGATACGGCAGAGGATATGGTGCTGGATATGGAAGAGGTTACGGATATTATGGTGCTGCACTTACTCAAGAGCAAATTGATCAAGTAAGAAGCATACAAGATAAATATTTCCCTCAAATGGATAGCTTAAGAATGGAAATATACAATCAAACACAAAATATAAATGCTGAAATGAGAAAAGAAACTCCAGATCAAAATGCAGTTAATGCTGCAATAGATGCTAGAAGTAAAGCTTCAGCAGATTTACAAAAATTGAAAACTCAATGCTTTTTAGAAATAGACAAAGTATACCAAAATAAATAATTTTTTTAATCGCTCAACTTTATACCCCGCATGATATTATTATGCGGGGCTTATTTTTTGATATTGCTTTATTATATAATAGTTATATAATAATCATATAAAATAATTAGGAGGGTATATATGAAAATATTTTTAATATTTTTAACTGCTGCAAGCTTAGCTTTTTCACAATATCGTTATTCTCCAACTCCTAGGGTGGGGAATGTAAGACCTTTTATCCCGCAAACAACAAAGAATGCTATACCTGTTTATCCTTATAAAAATGATTTATCAACACCAAGATTCTCAAATCCGGGATATACTAAAACATATTACAGAAATGGAAGATTTTACAAGTTCGGAAGCGGTTATATGAGCTATTGGGACAGACAGAAATTAAGAGATATAGACGGCAGATATTCTCCTAGATACAGAATGCTTGAAAATCAGATGAGAGTAAATAATTCTACTATTAAATCTCAAATGCATCAGAGAAATCCTAATAATAATGCTATAAATAGTGCTGTCAATGATAATTTTAGAATAGAAATGGAAATGCAGATGATTAGAACTTTAAGAGAGCTTGATATAGATAGAAGTTTTAAATAATTTAATTTAATCGGAAATTTTAAAAAGGTGCATTGATTATTTATTTTAGATTTTCAATGCACTTTTTTATATATCAATAATAATCCCTATAATATTTTTTATAATCGTCTTCATCATCATTATCATCTTCTATATTTCTATAATTATCATCAAAGAATTTAAACATGCTGTTTATAAATTTATTGCTTATATCTAAATCACCCAAATATATGTATAATGGATCTTCTGATACTATTCTTCCTTTGAATTTTCTAAAATAATAAGTTTGAGGGTCTTTCAAATATATAAACAAGTAGCTTCCTATTATATCCAAGTCTTTTATCTCTTTCCAAAGAACATAAATATAACTTTTCACAAGTAAATTATTATAATATATTCCTTTATCATCTAATATAAAACTTGCTTTTTTAAAAATTACGCTTCTTATTAGAATGATAGAAAGTATAATTACTCCGAACATAAAAAAAGACACTACAAATATAATAGCAGCTTTCATATCCTGATCAGGATTTTGTGTAAAAAGTACATCTATCAAAAGTATAGCAATAATTAATCCTATCATCATTACAGCAAAATACCTAATATTATTAATATAAACCTTAACAGAAAATTTACTGTTTGAAAATAATTTATTAATATCTTTCATAATCAAACAACCCCAGTGCTTTTTTCAAAATAATATGTTATCATAGCTAGAACAGTAACAGGAGCTTTTAATCCCAACATATAAAAAACAATAGGTTCATTAGGATTTTTTCTATTTATAGATAAACTGCTTTCTTCTTTTAAGTATAAATATATAAATGTTTTTGAAAAAGATATTTCTCTAATATCAGTCCATTTTACAAATATATTTTTATTTTTTAATAGCATATTATACATTATACTATTTTCATCTAAAACAATTATAGGCTTTCCTAATTTTAGTAACTGAACTATAAAAATCAAAAAGTGTATTAAAAAAAATGACAAACTAATAACAAATAATATTTTTTTATAAGAATTTGAATGCATAAAAGATAATATTGAAATTACAATAAAAACAGAAGAAAATAATAATAATAAAACTAATTTTCTTTTGCTGTAATATATTTCAATTTTGGGTAAATCATTATCTAATAATAATTCTTCATACATAAAAATTATAGCTCCGAATTTATATCTCAATACTAATTTTATATATTAAATAAAAAAATAATTCAATAGTAAAAAATAATATTAATTAAAAATCAGTTATAAGAAGTATGGCAACTATTAAACCTATCATCATTACGGCAAAGAATTTTATATTATTTATATAAATTTTAATAGAAAATTTACTATCTGAATATAATTGATTATTTTTATTATTCATAATTAAATATCTCCTTTATAATTTTTTATTTTTTATTTTCAAAGTAATGTGTTATGAGATATATTAAAGTATTTCTTTTCATATTTATTTCTGATATATATATTACAATAGGTTCATCATTATTTTTTTTATTTTCTAATAAACTGCTTTCTTCTTTCAAATAAATATATATAAATGTTTTTGAAAAAAGTATTTCTCTAATATCTGCCCATTTAATAAATATATTTTGATTTTTTAATAAAACATAATAAGCTATGCCGTTTTCATCTAATGTAATTATAGGTTTTTTAGATTTTAACCATTGCGTGATAAAAGTTAAAAGACATATACTAAAAAGTATCAATATAAAAATACTTATAATTTCTTCTTTAAACTCTTTTCTATTGATAAATATAAATATACCCATTGAAATAAAAATTAAAGATGCGAATATGAGTATGGATAATTTTCTTTTATTGACATATATTTCAATTTCAGGTAAAGAGTTATCATCATTGATTAGTGTTTCATTGTTATTTAATTCTTTATCATTTAATTCTTCATTCATAAAATAATACCGCCTATAATTGATTTATATATCAAATACAATAATAATTCAATAGGCAATTATTTATAAATGAAAAATATATAAAAAATTATATTTAATGCAATTAAAATAAGAAATACATAGCAGAGTTAAGTATATAAGAGATTACTGTATTGCTTTTATAATATCATCAATATTTCTTGTTCTTGAGCTTTTGCAATATGGACATTTCTGTTTATTAAGTTTTATTATGAGTAAATTTATAGTATGTTTTTTTCTTCTTACAGTGAATCTTCTTTTGCATTTTTTGCATTGATAAAAATAAGGCGGTTCATCTAAACGCATGTAAAATATCCTATTTGTTAGTTATAAATTATATATGTAATTTTATTATCGTAAAACTTTAAATTTTATTGAGGGTTAATATTATGGTATAATACTAATAGCTTAACAACCCTCGAATAACTTTTTATTCCGTCATCTTGGCTATTTGCTTTAAGATATGTATCATTAACTTTTTGACTTACCTTTGAAAGATTTCCCGTATACTGATTCCAAAACTCATAATATTTTTTTATCTCTTCTTTGGTATCGCTATTTAAATTAGACATTAAATGAGCATAGTTTTCATCTCTTCTTAATTCCCCCAATACATAAAGAAATGCCTCAAAATTAGCTGAATATCTAACAAACGGATCTGTATGTTTAGAGCAGGCTACATACGATATGAAATTAGCCTCATCTTCATAAGCTATACCTATTTGATGAGCCATTTCATGAGCTATTGTGAAAGGTATTGATATGCTTGGAATGAGTATATTTACATTTGCTTCGGAAGTAAAGGGAGAATATATTCCTGTTATTTGAAGATGTAAAAATAATTTTGATATCATTATTGGCTTTGTTTTTGAATAATGCATATTTAAAAACTCAAAATCCTCAAATACTTTATTATATTCAGATTCTATCATTCTATTTAAAGCCTGATAATTGGTATTAACTTCTTTATACTTCATTTCATCTTTTAGACTATTGATATTTTTTACAAGAGTATCAGCTAATAAATATATATCATCATTATTTATTTCTCTTGGAGGATAATTTTCTATTAAAGGTACTCTATGATAATTTAATCCCCATACTAAAAGAAATATTATGTATATAACAATCATAGAACAGGCTAGTACATATAAAAAATTTAATGCTGTTTTTATTTTGTCTGCTAATGATTTTATATCAGCATTGAAAAACGACTTTTTAAAAGCTATTACGATAAAAATTATAACTGCTATTATAAATAAAAAAAGCAGTATTTCACCTAATGAAAAACTAAAATTTGAAGATATGCGGTTCATAGTACCGGATATATTTTTGTATATTAATCTGGAATAATAATTTTCTACAAAGTTTTTAGAAAATGTTACTATTTTTAGTATAATAACAATAAATATAAGTGATGATATCAAAGTAATTTTTATTTTCATAAGTATTATTATTATACCTAAACAACTATATTTTGTCAATTTTAGTTTTTTCAATTTTATTGTTTGTGTGGACTAGCCCTGCACCCCCACTTATTTTGGACGATGTCCGCCTCACGAAGTGTGCCTATGGCAGGCGAAGGGCTATATTTGAGCTTAATTTTAATAATTTATATTACATATAAAAACAAAGTTAGTATTATTTAGTACTAATTTGACATTTGCACTTTCGCGAAGCGTATCCGAGCTTATCGAGTATATAATGTTCTTTGACTAAGTCGCGGAAAAAGAACGATATAAAAATTGATAAAGTTAAAAATTGTAAAGGCATGTATATTATTTCATTTTTTTAATGTCGGCATCCATTTTCTTTTTCCAAAGATCATACATTTTCTTTTTCTCTTCGGATTCTTCGTTTTCATTTAAATACACATGTATTCTTCTTAGAGATGCTATGATATTTAAAGCCATTTTCATATCATCTAATCTTTTATCCTGAAGTTCATATTTAGTTCTGTATTGTTCAGCGGCAGAAGCTAATAATTTTTTTACTAACTCCATCATTTTTACTCTGAATTTATATCCTTCCAATTCAGGACTTAATTCTTTAATATAAGTTTTGAAGTCTATCATATTTTTGCCTATAGTAGCAAATCTAGCTTCTATTTCTATAAAATTTTGAAGCCATTTAGAGTTCTCACCGTAACAATACTTGAAATAATCTATAACATAACCGAATGAACAAATAAACTGATATTTCCATTGATCGGATAATTTACCTTTAAAATATTCATGTATTTCTTCGTTTAAAGAAAGAGAATCATCTGTATGGTTTCCAAATACTTCTTCTAAAAGCATAATTGCTTTATTTATGTATCTTCTTCCATCATTAAGCTGATTATCAGAACGAACATCTATAAATTCTATGGCTATATAACAAATAGTTGCAATATAAGAAGATGCCTGAATATATAATACAGCCGCTTCTATTTTTTTAGCAGCTATTTCAAAATTATCTTCCAAAGTAAGCAAATCTTTTTCTACTTTTACTAATTTTGATTCTATTCCTGCCAGCAAATTTTTGTATTTATTTTGCATCCTAGTGCAATCAGCTTTTGCAGCTTCGCTTATTTTAGCCATATTTTCATCTCCACTGAATTATTATCGGAAAATGATTTTTAATTATTTAAATTAACAGGTATGGAAACAAAAAAAGTTGTTATTTTAGACGGACTATTAACACTTTTTATAACCATACTTCCGCCATGTGCTTCTACTATTCTCTTAGAAATGGCAAGTCCTATACCAACCCCATGACTCTTTGTTGTAAAGAATGGAGTAAATACTTTTTCAGCTAATTCAGGTTCTATATATGAATTAGTATTTTCTACTATGATGTCTATGATTGATTCTCTGTATGCATTATCATCAAATATTACGCTTATAATTGAGTCTTCATCACCTTCGTTTATAGCATCTATAGCATTGATTATGAGATTGAATATAACTTCATTCATTCTGTCATAATCCCATTTTACAACATCTTCTTTAGTTATTTTTACGGCATAGAATTTAATATTTTTTCCGCTTTTCTTAATATATTCATTTGCTAAAATTGTGAGGTACTTAATCATATCGTCTATTTTTATATTGTCCACTTCCAGATTAATACTTTTGGCAAATGATAAATTCCTTCTCAAATAATTTTCTAAATTTTCTACTTCATTAGCTATAATTTGAGCATAGTTTTTAATATTTTCTTCTTTACTTACCTTTACAAGCCTGTTAGCAAATCCTGCAATAGGCACTATAAAGTTTCTAAGATTATGAGCCATAGAAGAACTCATTTCTCCTATTATAGCCAAGCTTTTTAAATCTAATAAAGTTTTTTCAGCAGCTTTTAAAGCATTATTGTTTTTCTCTATTTCATTATAAAGGTACGAATACTCTAAAGCTACAGCAGCCTGCCTTCCAAACATTTTCAAATAATCCAAGTCATCTTCAGGTATAGGCTTACCGTTATAAGAATTGTCAACAACTACCATACCTATACAATTTGTAGCATTCATTATAGGTATTATAGCGAAAGGACAGTATCCGAATATATCAGTGTATTTTTTTATTTCTTCTACTTCTTTAGAATCTGTATTTGTTATATTAATGCTGTTCTTATTATTAAATACATCAAAAAATAATTTGCAGTTTTCATTATTCGGTATAACAGTATTTAAAAATTTCTGATTTAAATCCCAAGAATCTTCCATGCTTCTCCTGTCAAAAGAAAGCATTAATTTTTCTCTAAGGGCATATTTATCTAGTTTTTGCATATTGCTCCAAATCATAGCAGCTTCTTGTGCATTCGTAGGAGCAACGCACATTCTTCCCCTAAATACATTAAATTCTTTATCATAAAGAAAAGCAAAAGCTCTGTTAAAAGCAAATACATCTCCTATTGTTGCTATTGTTAGAAGTAAAAATAGTATGTCTTCTGTTTTTGAACGTTCCAATAAAATATTACTTATATCATATAATGTATTCAAACGAGACATGTGCTTCATATTTTTTTCATTTGCTTTGCTTAATTCTACAATACTATAATGCTCAGAAATTCTACTTGCTATATTAGCTAGAAGAGGGTTAAACAAATTAAGATCATCTAAATCAAAATCTCCAAGCGGATTAACAGCATCTGCTATTTTATCTATAACAACTATATATCCTATACAATTATTCTTTACAGGTATTCTATTAAATATCACAGACCTGTTTATAATACCTTTAAATCTTTCATAATATTTATTGTTTGCAGCATTATTTATATAGAATATGCCTTTATCCCAAAATTCATTTATATAATCATTATCATCAAATATTGAATAATCAAAATTTTCAGGAAATCCATAACTAGATCTTGTATATAATTCGCCGTTTTCATTTCTAAGTCTTATAAATGCTTTATTAGCTGTAAAAATATTAGCAATATCATTTGCTAATTGATTTAGATTATTTTCAAAATCATCAACTTCGCTTAATTTCAAATATAATTCTCTAAGCAGTTTTAATTGCTTATCTCTTTCTTTATATGTTACGCTTTGAAGAACATTATTAGCATATACAGCAAAATGTCCTATAACATTTTTTATTTCATCAACTATAGTATTATAGAATTCTGTTTTATTTTCTTTATTTCTAAAAACTACAACACCTATAGGATTTGCATAGAAAAATATAGGGAGTACAAACATAGATGAATAATTTGAAAATACATCCATATTTGTATGATTAATATTCTCTCCTATAAAAATTTTCTGATCATACATTACATCTTTACAATGATTGGCAGATATTGGAAAATCAACTTTACATACATAGTATCTGTCCATTCCATATACGCCTCTAAGTATAAGATAATCCCCTTTAGGAAAATACACTTCTCCGCAATCAAAACCGTAGTACTGACAAGTTTTTTCTAAGAATAAATCTACAACTCTGTCTATTTCATTTGTGTTTTCAGCAAAAAGCAGTCCCATAGATAAATCTGAAAAAAAACTGTCTATAGATTTTCTCTCTTCCATAAAATAAACTTCCTATAATTTTATACCAAATACGTTTTCCCTATAAAGCGAATATTTTTAGCTGATACGGTAATATATCTATAGTTTCTGTTATATTTTCTATTTTGTTTTCAAATGATATATCTTCTTTTATACCGTATTCTTTTATATTTAATTGTCTAGTTTTAGAAGTTATATTAACTATAATTAAAAGTCTATCACTTTCATCTGCATTATATTTATAAAACTTTCTAAAAGGATCTTTTTCTTTTTTTTCTTTATAATTTCTTTCTTGCTCTTCATAATATTCATGATGTTCATGATATTCGTAATGAGTATCGGTTTCTTTTTTCAATTTATCTAGTTTCTTTTTTTCTTCTATGTCAATAGAAACTATTTTACCGCATCCGGCAAGTATAGCATTATTTTTTATATAATTAGTGATATTTTTTATGTACTGACTTAAATCATAATGTATATTTTCATAATCTTTTTCATTTCCGCCTACAACATTGCATCTTTTTAAAAATCCAAACTCATCGCCTAAAGTTATCATCCACATATCGCATACTATTGCTGTAAACAAGAAAGTCTGTTTTACTCTCCAAATATTTCCGTCATATTCTTCAATAAGTCTTCTAGTGTCATGATTACTAGGGAATGCTATTTGTCTGCATTTCTCCCTTGCTAAATCATACTGCTCTATAAACCATTCGCCTTCATAATCCCACCATTTAGCACTGCTTGCTACATAATCAAAACCTGCATTTATAAGTTTTTTAGTATCTTCCATAGAGCAGCCTAAACTTTCAGCAAAGAATATAACTTCATTGTTTATTTGTTTAGCATTATCTATTAAATATTTCCATAATTCTTTAGGAACTTTATATGCAGCATCGCATCTGAATCCGCTGAATCCTAAATCAAGATTATGTTTTATTAAATCATTCCAATAATGCCATATAGGATTTAATATTTCATTATAGTTTATATCAAGATTCTTTTCTTCTTCATTTTCATTGCTGTTTTGATTATCTTTATTATCAGGATTTTCTTCCTCATCTTTTTTATTGGGATCTCTTTTGTTATTGAACATAGCTAGATCGCCCCATTCAACCCATTTACCATTATCCCAAGCTCCAGGAGACTGCAAATCTCCATCTTTGGTTTTATACCATTCAAAATGTTCATTAGTCAAATTACAGTCTTTTGATGAATGATTAATAACCAAATCTATCATTACTTTTATATTTTTATTATTACAATAGGCAAGGAAATCTTTAATCTCTTTTTCAGCAATTTCTTGTTCACAGCTAGTGAAAAAAGCAGGGTTATATTGATAATAATATTTTGTAGCGTACAGACTTCCGCTGAATCCGGGATATGTTATAGGATTAATATATACCCATTCAAATCCCATATTTTTAATCCTGTCAATATGGCTATACCAATTTTTTATATGCCCTAAAAGCGGCGGAAATAAATTATATCCAGATGTTTTCATGTCTTTATTATATATAATAAATAAAAAAAAACAACTTTTTATATATTTTTGTTAATGAAATATAATAATCCTTTTTTATTAAATGTATAATATATTAATAAGCACATTATAAAGATTGTTTACTATTGCAGTTAATGATTAAGTTTATATATATTATTGATTTTAATTTTTTCTATTATATAATGTAAAAACAATATAATTAATTTTTCAGGTATATATTATGAGAGTATTAGTTTATGATTCATCTTTACAAATAAGGGATAGTTTTATCAGCATTCTTATTACAGCAGGATATGAAGTTGTTGCTGTGAAGGATAAAAATAATATTTTAAGTATGTTCGGAAAACTTCCTTTTTCTATTGCTATTATAGAGGTTGAGGAAAATGACACTGAAATGGAGA
The DNA here is from genome assembly GCA_949300355.1 of uncultured Brachyspira sp. Taxonomy (GTDB): domain Bacteria; phylum Spirochaetota; class Brachyspiria; order Brachyspirales; family Brachyspiraceae; genus Brachyspira. Next base: position 1,636 of record CASGDY010000079.1, on the reverse strand, counting down.
GTATACTTGAAAAAATTTATTTAGATGACAGATATCATGGTGTTCATGTTATAGTTCATGTTGCTGATCCTAGTAAAGAATTTTTTACTAAAATGATGAGGATTGGTGTTTCAGGGTTTTTATTAAAGCCTTTCAATGAAAAAGATTTTTTGAATAGATTCAATGTTTTAATAGATAAGGCTGGAGTTAAGCCTAAAAAATTAAAGCATATAGTAATAAATAATTTAGATAATTTTAAATTGGTATTTAGACATGATGGGGTAAGGCAGATTCTTCATGGTATGATAATAGAAATGTCTCCTATAGGATTAAAGTTTATTATGCCGCCTGAAGAAGCAAGTATAGAAGTAGGGCATGTTATAAAAAATGCTTCTATGTCTATAAATTCTTATAAAATAAGTTTTTCTATCAATATACTAGAAAAAATAGGAAATGAATATATTGGAGAGTTTGCTGATTTGTCTGTATTTAATTCTAAATTGATATGTAAATTTATATATGATAAGTATGTAGAAAAATTAAAATAATCTTAATTCATAATAAATTATAGGAGTTTTTTATAATGGTAAAGGCTTTAACAATAGCTGGATTTGATGGTTCCGGAGGTGCCGGCATACAGGCAGATTTAAAAACTTTTTCTGCTTTGGGATGTTATGGAATGTGTGTACTTACTGCATTACCTGTGCAGAACACTCAAGGAGTAAGAAGCTGTTATGAAATAGAATTAAAAGCTATAAAAGAGCAACTAGAATGCATATTTGATGATATTATACCTGATGCTATAAAGATAGGAATGCTTTTTAATAGCGATATAATAAAATTAGTTGCAGATTTTTTGAGTAATAATGCTAAGAATATACCTATAATAGTTGATCCTGTAATGGTGGCAAAGAGCGGAGATAGACTTCTTCTTGAAGAGGCAGTAGAGAGCTTAAAAAAATATATACTTCCTATTTCTACAGTTGTAACTCCAAATATACCTGAAGCTGAGGATTTAACTTCAAAAAAAATAAAAAACGATGATGATATGATAGATGCCGCTAATGATATACTCAATATGGGGGCAAAAAATGTTATGCTTAAAGGCGGACATTTAGAAGGTGAATTGTCAAGGGATTTATTTATTAATAAAGAAAGCAAAGAGTTTTTAGATGCTTTAAGAATAGATACTAAAAATACGCATGGTACAGGATGCACACTTTCAGCAGCAATATGCAGTTATATAGCACATGGTAAAACTCCTCTTGAGGCTTCAAAATTAGGAAAAGAGTATTTATTCAATGCATTACAGGCTGCCAAAGTTGACAGTGTAGGTAAAGGTCATGGCCCTGTTCATCATTTTTATGAGGCATGGAAGCATTTAAATATATGATTAATTATTATAGATATATTATTGTGCATTTTAAATAAAAATTGCGAGCATCTGTTAAGTTTATTTAACATGGATATTTTGTGAACAATTTTTATTTATGATAATTAAAATTATTTAAATATATAATTTATTTAATTAAATACTTAAACAATTATATTTTGTCAATTTTTTTATTCAACTTTTTCCCGCCGCAAAAAGTTGCTGCCGTAGGCACGCTTCGCGAAAGTGCAAGTATAAAATTAGTATTAAATCATACTAAAATTG
>CASGDY010000078.1 GCA_949300355.1 uncultured Brachyspira sp. | reverse complement strand
AATTATATATAATTTACAGAATTAGTCTATATTTTTATGATATTTTTTAATATTGAAACGAATAAAAATTGAATTTATATTTATATATGCTTTATGATCCACTCATAACGTTTTTTGAGTTCTCTCTCTTCGCCTATATCTACAGGTTCATAATACTCTTTTTTTATACCATGCTCTAAATAGTCCTGCTTTACTATATGATAAGGATAATCATGGGGATATTTATATTCTTCATTGCTTTTTTTATCGAATGTTGCTGAATGATTATCTCTCAAATAGTTTGGAATGGAATATAATTCTCCGTTTCTTATATCTCTAATAGCTTTGTTTATGGCATTATAAGCGGAGTTTGATTTAGGACATAATGCTAAATAAATAGTAACTTCAGCTAATGGAATTCTTCCTTCAGGCATACCTATAAAATCAACAATGCTTACAAGAGAAGAAGCAATATTCATAGCATTAGGCTCTGCAAGTCCTATATCTTCAGAAGCTAATATGCATAAACGTCTTGCTATATATCTAGGATCTTCTCCGGATTCAAGCATTCTAGCTAAATAGTAAATTGCAGCATTAGGATCGCTTCCTCTTACACTCTTTATAAATGCACTTATAGTATTGTAATGTTCATCTTCATCGAAAGTTATAGACTGCTTGCTTGTAACATCTCTTACTATTTCTTCTGTAATGGTGAGCTTTTCTTTAGTTTCGTCAATTTGAGTTGCAAGATATGAAGCTTCAAGATATGTGAAAGCCTTTCTAACATCTCCATGAGAATAACGAACTATTAAATTAACAGCCTCATCTTCAACATCAACGTCATCTTCACCAAGTCCTCTCTTATCAGTAATAGCTTTTAATACGGCTTCTTTTATATCATTATCATCAAGATTTCTAAACTCAAAAAGCATTATACGAGATAGAAGAGCATTATTTAGATAAAAGTACGGATTTAATGTTGTACTTCCTATAAGGATAACAGATCCGTTTTCAACTGCAGGAAGTAAAGCGTCTTGCTGACTCTTATTGAACCTATGTATCTCATCTATAAATAGTATAGTCTTTTTTCTGTTTTCTAAATTCTTTTCAGCTTTTTTTATAGCTTCCCTTATTTCAGAAACATTTGAAAGTACTGCATTGAGTTTTACATATTCACTTTTAGTTTTTTTAGCTATAATTGATGCAACAGTTGACTTTCCTACACCGGGAGGCCCAAAGAAAACCATAGATGTAATTTTATCATTATCTATCATTTTCCTTAAGGTTTTATTCTTGTCTAATATATGATGCTGACCGAAAACTTCTTCTATAGTGAGAGGACGCATTCTTTCAGCCATAGGTCTGAAATTATTAAGGTCCTCTTCAAAATCAAACATTGAGTTTTTCAATATGTTCCTCTACAAGCGGTATATAATTCATAATATTTTCTATTCTTTCTTTGATTTCGTATTCAAGCAAATCAGCTATTGATATATAATCTTCGTTTGCAAAAGCATCCAAAACATTATTCATCATTTCATTAAAATCATTTATAGCATCTGTAAGAGTCACAGAATTCAAAGAAATTTGAGAATAATCTATTGAGTAAATAGAAGCTACATTTGAAAGTATGCTGAATGCATAACTTACTATACGGGAAAATTTCTCTGCATATATAAAAGCCTCTTTATCATTTCCGGATTGAAGTTTATTTACAATGGAATCTAATATATCAAGTATTAGAGGAAGGAATTTAGGTAAACTTCCTACTTTATATAAAGCATTACTGCTGGTAATATTACCTGCAAAAAGGAATATTGTATTTATTTTAGCTTCTTCTATTACTGTGTACATAGTAGGGAGCATTTTTTCACTTAAGAAAGGCTTAAATTCATTATTAAAAAACTCATTGAATTTATATATATCATCTGATGCATTATTAAATTTTTCTAACTTCACTTCAAGCATTTTTAATATATGAATGATTCCGTAAGAATCTAAACTCATATTAAATAGGAATATAGTTCTAGGTATAGAATCTAATACCCAATACATACCATCTTTTAAATCTTCTATATCTTTAGTACTAACCGAATCAGTATTTGATACTTTTTCTATGTACTCAACAATAGACATAATAGAATATAAAGAATATTCAGCCTGACTTAATGCTTCAACTTCTATTTTTTGTATATTTTCTATTGGTATAGTTTCATATTCTTCATCTATATAAGGCTGCATTTCTGTATTATCTATAATGATTTTATTTATTAAAAAGTCATTAGAGTTGCACCATTCTTCTATAGGTTTTAATACCTCGTATGCATTAGTTTCATTTTCAAGCATTACTGATAATTCTTTGCCGTTAATAAAAATATTCATAATTTTTGCACCATAATTTATATTTAAAAATTCTATATCATTGATAATATTCGGATTTTATCAGCCATTAATGATTACTTTTTAGTTATTAATTCAATTAAAAATATCTAATTTTTTTTTAGAAAATATGTAAAAATATAAAAAAAATTTATTGACTATGTAAAAATAATTATTAAATTCAAAGCGTTGATAATTTTTTATGAAAACATATGGAGTATATGGATGAGTAAATTTAATAGCTTAGCAGTTAAAGTTCCTGTGATTCTTTGTATTGTTACTACTATATTGATAACAATAATGCTTATCATTTCACTTACAATAGCAGAAAATGGAATATCTAAAAGCAGATTTGAAGGTTTTGAAACAACAGTAATGGGTTATTCATCAGTGTTTGATGCTTGGTTTAGAACACAATCTTATATACTTGAAACGTACGCTTCTATGCCTATAATAAGCGACTATTTAATTTCTTCAAATGAAGACATTAGAGGAAGAGTGGTTTCAAATTTAAAAACATTCAGAGAAAAGAATGCTTGTGCAATACATATAGGAATAGTTGATCAAAATGGAACTATAGTAGCAGACAGTGATTATCCTAAGTGGATAGGAACTAAATTCACTGACAGCAATATCAATGTTTGGAATAAACTTCACAATAAAGAATATGGCTACGGCAGTGTAAGCTATGGAAATGGTCTTGCTCCTTCAGTAGTTAATGGCGAATTATCATTCATTTTTGCTGCTCCTATAAAATATGAAAATAGAGAAATAGGTTATTTATATACTGTTTTTAATTGGAGAGAATTCTATAAAAATTACATAGAAGGTATAAAGTTAGGAAAAACAGGCGGACTAGATGTAATAGGTCCTAACATGAAAGTTCTTATGAATACTGATTATAATAAAGTTAACACAGATTCTCCTCAAGTTTATAAAGAAGTATTTGATAAAAAATTATCAAAAGGAGTTGTTGAATATACTGCTAATAATCATAAGATGATGGGGTCATATACTAAAATGAAATATGTACCTTGGATAACTTCTATGACTATGACTTCAGAAGAAATATTTGCTGAAAGCAGAAAAGCTATATTAAGCGGAATCATTTTAGGAATTATTACTATAATATCCATAGCAATATTTATTAATATATTTATAAGATCTATAACAAAACCTTTATCTTTAGTGGTACATGAAGCTCAAAAAATAGAAAGAGGAGATTTAACAGAATTTAAAGGAAAAATAAAACCTAGAAAAGATGAAATCGGAATACTTGCAGACAGCTTTGCTAATATGAGACATAAATTAGTTGAAACTATCAAAGAAGTTAATGATGCTTCCATATGCATAATGAATGCTTCAGAAAAATTAGCTAAAGGAAATATGGAATTATCAAGAAGAACAGAAGCTCAGTCAGCAAGTTTACAAGAAACAGCAGCTTCTATGGAACAAATGGCATCTACCATAAAATCATCTACTGAATACTCTATAACAGGAAATAATATGATGATATCTTCAAAATCTTCTATAGATGAAGCGGGAGATATTATTATACAAACTACTAAAAATATAGAGGAAGTATATGATGCAAGTACTAAAATAAAAAATATCACAAAAATTATTGAAGATATAGCATTCCAAACTAACATATTAGCATTGAATGCATCTGTAGAAGCAGCAAGGGCAGGGGATCAGGGAAAAGGTTTTGCAGTTGTAGCAAGCGAAGTAAGAAATCTAGCTCAAACTACTCAGTCATCAGTAAAAGATATTACCGACTTGGTGGAAAATGCTTATGATAAAATTAATAAAGCAACTGAAACAGCCCATCATTCTCAGGAAATATTTGCCGATTTAAGAATAAAAATAGATGAAACTGCTAATATAATGAGAGGAATAAGTTCCGCCGCAGTAGAACAGCAATCAGGTGTCGAACAGGTTAATAGAGCGGTATCAGAAATGGACGGAGCTACTCAAATGAATAATGCTTTGGTAAATGATGCTGAAAATGCCTCAAAAGATTTAGTTGCTCAAGCCAATTCGTTACAGCAAGCTATGAAGTTTTTCAAACTATAAATAATATACAATCAAAAAAGCACATATATTTTTCATATATGTGCTTTTTTTATAAATTATTTTCTATTATATTCATTAATATTAAATAAAGTTCTATATCTTTCTTTCTATAATAGTAATGCATAGTATTTAATATACATTCTGAAGTATAGCTAAATAATTCTTCTATATCATCTATCACTTTTTTGGCATACTCTATTTCTGAATCATTTATAACACCATTTTTTATATTAAAATTTGTTATGATATTTCTTACTGTTGTTATTTTACCTGTATTATCAAAATTATCTTTTATAGCATTATTAATTATATTTCTATATGATAAATAATTATCTATATTAAAATCATTGAAATCTATATAACATTTTTTTTCGGTATTAGATGAATACAAATTATATAAATCATTTTCTTCTATATCCTGAAATAAAAGATTGATAAAATGGTAAATATCTGTTTTTTTAGAGTGAATTTCTTCATTATTTGATATTTCTTCTTTATTTAATATCTCTTCTTTTTCATCAATATTTTCTGGTTCATTATTATTTTCAGGATTATCATATATATTTGCATTCTTTATAAGTCTTTTATATTTGCTCATATAATTATTGTATTTTTCTTTCTTCCCTGCTTTTAAATACAATTCAGATATTAATTTATAAGTTTCTGCTTCATCATCTTTAATTTCTATAGATTTTTTCAAATTAAATAAAGCTTTTTTATAATTACCCAATCTAAAATAGCAATCCCCAAGCCATAACAAAACTAAATAATTTTCTTCATCATTATTATTTAAATTCAAAGATTTTTCAAAATATTTTATAGCATCTTCATATTCGCTGTCTATATAATTAATATATCCTATCCAATAATATGCTAAATAGTTATTTTCATTATTATATTTCTCATTTACATCTATAGATTCAAGTAAATAATGCACAGCATTTTTATAGCTTTCGAGTTTTGCATAACAGATGCCTAGATATAAATAATTCAAATATTCTTCACTTTGAGAATCTGTAAGTTTAATAAAGCAGTCAAGCTCTTCATCAATATCATTATTATCCAAAGCAATATTTCTTGCCTTTTCAAAACATTCATTTGATAAATCATTTTCATCTATAATTTTATACAGCAAACCTAAAGCAAACCAATTATCAAAATCATCATCTTTTAATTTCACAGATTCGCTTAAATGCTCCAAAGCCTTATCATATACCTGCATTATAAAATATGTATTACCTAAATAATATCTGCTTAAATAATCATTATCCTTCAAGTTTACAGATTTATTTAAATACATAATAGCTTTATCATAATTTTTTAACTTAATATGACAATATCCTATATATCCGTATACTAAATAATCTTCTGAACCCAAAGACATAGATAAATACATTAATGCTGTATTATAATCATTATCATTTACAGCTATTTTAGAATATGTTATTCCAAGCCATAAAGTATAGTATTTATTGTTATTGTCCAAATTGTAGGCATTTTTAAAATATTCTAATGCTTCTTTATATACTCTCAAGGAATAGCAGCATCTTCCTATATAGTATTTATATATAGCTTTATTAGTGCTGAATTTCTCTAATGATGAGGCCTTTATAAAATGCATCATAGATATATCATATTTTTTTAATCTATAGCAGCAATAACCTGCTTTAAACATCGCCTCTATATTATTTGGGTTTATAAATAAAATATCATTGCATAAGGAAAATGCATTATTATAGTTCTTATTTTTTATATGTTCATCTACTTCATGCAAATATTTATTAATATTTTCCATAAAATCCTTTTACACTATTAATGTTATATTATAAATCATATTTAATAAATTTGAAGCTACTTGTAAATAATTATATATAGATTAATATAAAAAATCATTTTATAGTTTTAGCTATTATTTTATAGCTTAACAATAATATACAAAAATTTTTTGAAAAAAGGATAATTTAATAATGGATAATTTAAATTTTGACATAAAAAGCACTAAAGACAATTATTTTGAAAGTGAAATAGAAGCGTATATAAAACCTCCTAAGAAAATTATATTATTGCTAGCTATAAACTTATTATTACATATAAAAAATCTCGCCTTAAAATATCTATCAGTTAAAGCTGATAGATGCTCGATTTTTTATTTTTAAAATAGCTGACAACTAAAGTTATCAGCTGCTCGTTTATAGCTTAAAACAATAATATACAAAAAATTTTTGAAAAAAGGATAATTAAATGGATAATATAAATTTTGACATAAAAAGCACTAAAGAAAATTATTTTGAAAGTGAAACTACTGCATACATTAACCCGCCTAAAAAAATACCATTCTTTTTAAAACTGCCTATGTGGATAGCAAAAAAGAAAGTGAAAAAAGACCTACTTCTTCCAAAGATTTTAGCTTGGAATCCTAAAACTGCAATAAGTTCAGGTGTAATAGAGGCACTCATAACTCATGATGATAAAGAAGTACCTAAAAGGCTTTTGAAACTCATAAGGATACAGATTTCAATAGATGTGGCATGTCCGTTTTGTATAGATATGAACAGCTTTGAATACGATAAAGAGAATGTAACAGATGAAGAAATAAAATATTTACAAAATAAAGATATAGATGCCTGCCCTACTCTATCAAACAAAGAAAAGATTGCTTTAAAATATATTTCAGCCATAACAAAAACGCCCATAATAATATCCGAAGAATTAATCACAGAAGTAAAAAAAGAGTATTCAGAACGTGCGATATTAATATTAGCTTCCACTGCGGCACAGGTTAATTATTGGGCTAGGCTTATAAGAGGTTTAGGAGTCCCTACTGCAGGGTTTACAAATATATGTAAAATTAATAAATAAAGCATAAAAATATTGACTATAAATTAGAAATTTACTATACTTAACATATTATATCAAAGGTTTTTATATATGGGTGATGAAAATAAAATTTATATTAGTGATTTAAATAATTATTCTTTTTATATTCCAAACTATCAAAGAGGATATAAATGGAGTAAAAAAAACATAGAAGATTTACTTAATGATATTAATTCTATAGATAATGATAATAAAAAAGATCATTGTCTTCATAATTTAACTATCATAAAAATTAATGAAAAACATCCTATGTATAATTTAACAGTTGAAAGCGAAGATAAAAATGAAAATAAATATGAAGTAGTTGACGGTCAGCAAAGACTTACAACAATATTTTTGCTTTTAAAATATTTAGGTTATAAAGAAATATATAATTTAGATTATCAAATAAGAGAAGAAACAAAACATTTCATTAATAATAAGCTAGAAACAATTATTAATGATATATCTAATTATGATAATGGTACAGCTATTTTTAAGAGTGTAAAAGATACTGAAATATATATAGAAAAAGAAGATGGTACAATTGAAAAAAGTTCATATAATAAACAGGATATTTACTTTATTTGCGATGCCTTATTTTGTATGCATCGATGGTTTACAAATAATACAGATAATAAAATATCTGATAATCTTAAAAATGTGTATTTCTATAAGCATGAATTAAAAGATATTAAAGGTGAAACTGTATTTGCCAACTTAAACAGCGGAAGAGTACCTCTCACAGATATAGAATTAATAAAAGCTGATTTGATAATAAATATAAGTGAAGAAAAAAATAAATCATTAAAAAATGACATACTTTTAAATGAAATAAGAATCAATATAGGAAGATTATGGGACGAGATGGAAAGTTTTCTAGCTCAAGATGAAGTATGGTATTGGATAGCTGCAAATAATAAAAGTGCAAATAAATTATCTTTATTATTTGATTTAATAAATATAAAAACTTTTAAAGATTATAAGGATATTTTAGAAAATAATAAAGAAAATAATAAAGAAAATAATAAAACAAGTAATGATATACTAAATAAAATAAAAGATTATTATTACACCATAAAAGATTGGTATTATGATAATGACATGTATCATTTGGTTGGTATTGCTGTAAATATAGGCAAATCAATTAAAGATTTACTTCCCGAAAAAACAGATAATGGTAAATATAAATTAAAAAATAAAAAGGAATTGAAAAATAAAATCATTCAGTCAATTATCGATAATCTATCTTTAAAAATAGATGATAATGATTCTCTTAAAATAAGAGAAACTCTATATGAGGATTTAAATTATAATAATAATAAAAATGATATAAAAAATATAATGCTTTTATTAAATTGTTTTGAAGGTTATAATTTTAATAAAGAAACCAAAACATTCAATGAAGGATTCAGATACAGATTTGATTTGCATAATAAAGAAAAGTGGTCTATAGAGCATATATTCCCTCAAAAAATAAAAAACTCTGGAGATAAAGAAAAATATAAAAAATACATAAAGAGTTATCTTATCGATTTAATATCTTATTTATTATTAGATAAAGAATCAAATCAATCACAAGAAAATTTAGAAATGGTTTTAAATACATTAAACAATGAAATTAATTATAAAAATGAAATTGATAGTATTATAAATGATATTAATAATAGTAATAAAGAATCTAAAATTGATGATATTATCAATAAAATAAAAACAGTAATAGAAAATAATAATTTTAATAATATTGATGATATAAATCAAGTTATTAATAATATTGGGTTTATACAACAAATAGGCAATTTGGCTTTACTTCCAACAAAGGCAAATTCTTCTTTACAAAATGATATTTTTGAAGAAAAGAGAGATAAATTACTTGAAAAACTATCTAATGAAAATATTTTTGTTCCGCCTTTAACTTTAAAAATATTCTCTAAAAATTTTGACGAAGCAGATAGAACAAAAGCATATTGGACTCCTAATGATTTTGAGGCATATCTTAAATATCAAGAAGCACAATTAAAAAAAATATTAAATTTATTGAAATAATTAAGGATAAAAAATGAGTAATGATATAAAAAATACTTTAACAACTTTATTAAATGATGAATTGATAATACCAGAAATACAAAGAGATTATGTTTGGGGTAATAATGAAATAGTATTAAGAAGGTTTTTAAAAAATATATTTAATAATAATAAAGAAAATAAAAAAGGATTAGATATAGGATTTTTTTATGCCTATAAGGTTTATCAAGATACCAAAAAAGAAGAAAATAAAGGAATATACGCTCTTATAGACGGACAGCAGAGAATAACTACATTAGTATTACTTTATTGGTATTTAGGTATAGGTAAAGATTATATAAAAAAGTTTAAATTCAAAGTAAGAGAAAACTGCAATAATTTTTTGGAAAAACTACTTGAAGAAAATATATCAAATATAGAAGCAATAAATGGAGAAAGCATATCTGAAAAAATAAAAAACTGTATATGGTATTTAAGTATATGGAATAATGACCCTACAGTAAAATCAATGCTTAAAGCTCTTGATATTATAAAGGATGAATTTAATAAAATTACAGAAAATAAAGAAGATATAAAAAGTAACATAGAACAAAATATTATTTTTACATGCATTACTAATGATAACAGAAGCCTTGAAAAAGAATATATATCATTAAATGCTAGAGGAAGAGAGCTTGAAAAATATGAAAAATTGAAAGCTATATTAGTTGAGGATATGGAAAATGATAAGAAAAAATATGAATATCTTGAAAAATGGGAAAAGGACTGGCAGGATATTTTATGGGAATGTAAAGGAGATAATGTTTATAATACAGATAATATTTGGAATGCTGTTTTATACTGGGCTAGAGATATTTTTGTAATAGAAAACAATATTTACAAACCAAAAATAGAAAAAGAAAATAATAAAGAAAAAGAAAAAATAGATTTTGATTTTGATTTAATTAGCATAAAAGATGAATATAAAAATGATTTATTAACAATATTAGATTGGATTATTCCAACACTAAAATTTATTAATTCTAATAAAATACAAATAAAAAATCATTATGAGGCAGAATATATTAATTACTTAGATTGGATATTGACAGGAGATACTGAAGAAAATTATGATTTAGGCAGAAAGGATAAAGTATTATTTTATTCATTATTATATCTATGTAAGAATAAAAATGATATTATATCTGCGTTTGATTTAGAAAAAATAAGATTATTTAGAAATTTAGTCTTTAATACTGATAGTATTGATGATACATCTAAAAATGCAGTAAATGCTTTAAAATCTTTACAAGAAATAATAGAATTACAAGATATTAACGAATTTAATTCTATAAAAAAATTATCTGGAATAAATCAGGAACAATTATTAGAGGAAAAACTGAAACTTAATATCTTTGTAAATGATAACAAATATGAAGATATTATAAAGGAATATGAAAAATTGTCATTATTCCAGGGAAAACTTAAAAATATATTTATACTATTATTGTCTAGTAATTTTACTGACATACATAAATATCATTATGAAAAAGACTTTTTTATTAAAAATAATGATTCACTATTAAAATGTTTTTATGATGGTGTTGAAGATTTATTCAAAAAGTACAAAGAAACTGATAATATAAAAAATAAAATATGGGGAGAATTATTGTTATACAATGATATATATAGATATAATGGCTGGGATCGTATAAAATTAATTAATAATGATGAAACTTTAGGATTATTATTTTTAATACTTCAATATCATAAATCAAAACTGTCTATGGAAGATTTTCTATTATCTCATAGAAAAAAAGCAATTGAAAAAATAAAAGAAAATTTAAGATCTATAAATTGTGAATTACAATTATATATCCTATATTTATTAAGAAAATGTAATTTTTATAATAAAAATTTTGGTGTATTATACAAAGAAAAAAATCCATATTTAGAAGAAAAATACTATAATAATTCCCCATTTGATACTAAATTTGTATTTCAGCCATATAAGTATCGTTGGGTTGGTGGACAGGTCCCTATATTTTTTAATGAAAAAGTAAACTTAGAAAAAAAGCTAGAAAAATATTTATAATGAACATAGAAGTTAAAGTAACAGCGGGAGCTAAATCCAACAGTTTTAAATTCGAGAATGGGGCCTATTCCATTCGTATTATGGCTAAGGCTATAGAC
>CASGDY010000077.1 GCA_949300355.1 uncultured Brachyspira sp. | reverse complement strand
AAGAAAAGTAATAAATGGAAACGTGAATTATCAATAGCATTAGCAGAGAACTTTCATCTGTTTGAAAATTGACAAAATATATTTGTTTAGGTATATATTATTTTATAAAAATAATAAATACTCTTTTTATAAAATTCTTTCATATAAACAAAAAATTAATGGATAAAGTTCATATAATTTCATTTGTATCCATAAACATATTAATTAGTGCTTATTTTCTTATTAGTCTTTTATATAGAATAAGTACTTATGGAATAGATTTAAATACATTTATGGATAAAGATAATCAAGTATATCTTGGGAATATAATATTTACTTTTTCTTTAATATTAGAAAGTATAATTATTTCTATTATTTGTATTTTTATAAGTAATAGAAATATACCTTTTAAATTATTTAGAAACGGTTTTTAAATAATTTGCTGCTTCTTTCTGCTCTTTACGAATAGCAAATTCTAAAGCTCTTTCTCCGTCTTTATTTTTATGCTCTATATCTGCACCATTTTCTATTAATAATTTCATTGTTTCTATATCATTTACACCGGCAGCAAACATTAAAGGCGTTACAAGTTTGAAATTTTTAACATTAACATCAGCACCTGCTTCAACTAATGCCTTAATAATATTATATTCTTTTGTCAAACATGCATAAAGCAATGCAGAAAATAAAGGCTTATCTCTTAAATTGACATCAGCACCGCTGTCTATTAAATACTCAGCTATTTTTACCTGCTTCTCGGCACAGGCAAACATTAAAGCGGTTATACCGGTTCTGCTTCTTGCATTTAAATTAGCCCCTTCTTCTACTAAAAGTTTGGCTATATCAAAATAACCTTTCTTAGCACAAATCATAAGTAATGTAAATTTAGATTCTTCATCTCTGGCATCTACAAAAGTATTATCAGATTCTAAACATTTTTTAACATTTTCTATATCATTGTTTTTTACATACTCAACTATATCAGACATTTTGATAAAGCCCTTTTAATAAAATCAAAAATTATTGCCATTTATAAGATTCTACAAACATAGTAGATATTGATATGCAGGCAACAGCCCAAATTAAAAAGAATATAACATTCTGTATATCTATCATACCTTTAGTAAAATCAGAAAAATATGTAGTTATAGAAATAGCATTCAATATCTTGCTTGCCCCTGTAAACATTTCACTAAGCCAATTTATTATATAGGCAAATATCCCCATAGATACACCTAAAATAGCAGCTACTAACTGACTTTTAGATATGCTTGTTGCTATAAGTCCCAATCCAAGTATTGCAGTACCTAAAAGAAATAATCCCAAATATCCGCTGAATATTACTCCTATATCAGGCTTACCAAATACCATAAGAAGTATAGGATAAACAAAAGTCATAACAAGAAGCGAGGCATATACAACCAATACAGATAAGTATTTACCTAAAACATACTGAAGTGAAGTAATAGGTGCTGTCATTATAAGTTCAAAAGTTCCTGAAGCTCTTTCCTCTGCTATAAGTTTCATACAAAGAATAGAAAGAAATAATATTGTAAAAAATCCAATATTATACATAGTGTTTTCCATAACAGCTAATCTGCTATAATAAATTTCTATGGTAAAAAAATAGCCTGTCAAAGCAAGATATATAAATCCCAATATATAATATAATGGCGATACATAAAAGGATTGAATTTCTCTTGAAAATACAACATATATATTTCTCATTTATATTAACCTCTTATTAATTGTTTATTTATTTTATGTTTATTCTTCGTTATTTTCTGCACTTAAAACAGCATCTCTGATATATTTAGACTTATCAAAATCTTCATTTTTTTTCTTATCCGTAAAGTAAATGAATACTTCTTCTAATGATCTTTCTTTAGCTCTTATCTCTAAAACATCAAAATTATTATTAACTAAATGCTTAACTATTGCGGCTCTTGAATCATTTCCTCTCTCACATTCAATAAGAATATCTCCATAAGAATTGGCTTCTGCCTGAACAACTCCATTAACTTCTCTAACACATAAAAGAGCATCATTATATCTCCCTGCTACTTTAAGTTCTATATTACCGCCTAATATTTCTCTGTCCATAGCCATTTTCAAACCTTCAATGGTATCTTCAGCTATTAACTCTCCGCTGTCTATAATTAAGGCTCTTTCACAAGTATCTTCAACCTCACTCAATATATGAGTGGAAAGTATAACAGTTCTTGTTCCGCCTAAACTTCTAATTAATGATCTTACTTCTATTAATTGATTAGGATCAAGTCCGCTTGTAGGCTCATCTAATATTAAAACTTCCGGATCATGTATTATTGCCTGTGCTATCCCCGTACGCTGCTTATAACCTTTTGATAAATGTCCTATTATTCTATTTCTGTATTTAGTAAGTCCTGTTATTTCTATAGTATTTTCCAAAGCACTTTTTATATGTTTTCTTGGTATGCCTTTAAGTTTAGCACAAAATCTAAGGTAATCTATAACTGTCATTTCAGTATATAGCGAAACATTTTCAGGCATATAACCTATTCTTTTTTTAATTTCTATAGGGTTATCATAAACTTCATAATCATCTAAATAAACATATCCGCTTGTAGCTGGAAGATAACCTGTAATTATACGCATCATAGTGCTTTTACCAGCTCCATTAGGCCCTAAAAAACCTACTATTTCTCCCTTGTTTATAGTATAGGATACTCCTTTTAATGCTATATGTTCTCCATAATACTTAACTATATTATCAACTTTTATCATTAAAAATCCTTTAAATATTTATTACAACAAAAGAATGCTGTATTATACAGTAAAATTGTAATTTATCAATATATTTGCTAATTATATATTATCGCAAAATAATATTTTTTCAGTAATAAAAAATTATTCTATAAAATACTATAAATAAAAAAGTCTGCCTAATTAGACAGACTTTTTTTATTCAAAATTAAATTAATGTTTTTATTTACTAAATTACTGAGCTGCAGTATCAGTAGTAGTAGTATTGTTTCCGCCATCTGATGAAGGTTTAATATTTTTTATAGCATCAACAGCAGCCTGTCTAACAACAATAAAATATTGATCATTCTGAGCTAAGTCTATTAAATCACTTAAAGCAGCCTGATCGCCTATTTTACCTAAAGCAACAACAACTTCATAAACTACAGCCTGAGTTTTGGCTAATCTTAATTGGAAAAGTAAAGCAGCTACACCTTTAGCACTTCCAATCTCTCCTAATGCCTGAGCAGCAGCTATAATGTTAGAAGTTTCCTGTTCAGAATATAACATTTGAGATATATATTCTACAGAAGTTTCAGATTTAGCAGCTTTAGCAGCTTGTAAAGCCTGATAACGAACCATAGAATCAGAATTCTGACTAGAAGGTGCATTTAAACCATAGCTAACATATCTGTTAATTGCTTTCAATAAATTTTCAGAACTAGCACCTTTTTCACTTAAAGCCTTGAAACACATAGCTTTAACTTGAGGACTTCCGCTTTCTATAGCTGAAATTAAAAGTTTTTCATCTTGAGCAGCCAATGCATCCACAAAATTTTGAGCTAATTGTTCTCTTGGCTTATTGCCTGTAGTTCCTGTATCAGTAGTAGCAGTTGTAGTATCTTGAGCAAAAACAGATGATAAAGAAAATGCAAACATTAATGTTACGATAAATACTTTCTTGAGCATTATACAACCCCTTAATATATTAACTTCCACTAATAATACTATTATTATTCAATAATTGCAAGTAAATTTAAGAAATTTATAAAAAAATAATCATGTATAAAAATATCATATTTTTACTATAATACAAAATATACTTTTCATAATTAATTTTTATTAATTATGAACAAATTCTTTGTATATCTATTGCAAAAAGATTGATGTGTTTTATAATATATAAGTAACATAATATATACCAAAATAAAAACGTGGGGGGAGTTATGAAAAAAATAATTAATGATGTAAATAACATAATATTAGAAGAACTTCAAGGTATGGAAAAAGCCTATTCTAATATTTTAAAAGTTAATTATGAACCTATATATGTAACAAGAGTTGGTAAAAACAGTAAAGTATCCTTAATTTCAGGCGGCGGTTCAGGACATGAACCTTTGCATGCAGGATTTGTTGGATATGGTATGCTTGATGCAGCTTGTCCTGGAGAAATATTCACATCACCTACTCCAGACCAGATGGAAGAGGCGGCAAAATCAATAAATAATGATAAAGGAATTGTATTTTTAGTAAAAAATTATACAGGAGATGTTATGAATTTCCAAATGGCTGAAGATTTATGTAAATCTGACGGCATTGATGCTAGAAGTATTATTATAGATGATGACGTATCTGTTAAAGACAGTTTATATACTACAGGAAGAAGAGGAGTCGGAGCAACTGTATTTTTTGAAAAGATATGCGGAGCTTCTGCTGAAAAAGGAGATGATATAAATAAAGTTTTAGAATATGCTAACTTCTGTAAAGAAAATGCTCGTTCTATGGGCATGGCTTTAACTTCATGCACTGTACCTGCAGTTGGAAAACCTACATTTGATATTTCTGATAGTGAAATAGAAATGGGTATAGGAATACATGGAGAGCCTGGAAGAGAAAGAACAAATATAAAAAAATCTTTTGAAATAGCTGAAACAATGATGGAAGCTATATGTTCTGATATACCATACAAAAATGGAGATGAAGTAATTTGTATGGTTAATGGTATGGGAGCTACTCCTTTAATGGAACTTTACATATTATATAATGATGTTGTCAAAATAGCTGATAAAAAAGGAATAAAAATAGTAAGAAACTTAATAGGTAATTATGTTACCTCTATAGATATGGCAGGTGCTTCTATTAGTTTAATGAAAGTAAATGATTATATATTAAAACTTTGGGATTATCCTGTACATACTGCAGCTTTAAGATGGGGAATGTAATTAATTAAATAAATTTATTATTTAGCATAACTAATGAGATTGTAAAAAATAACAGCAATTTCATTAGTTAGATATAAATGCAAGTTTATTGTATTAAAAATATTAGATAGATATAAAAAATTGTGAGAGTTTACTAAATTTATTTAATTATAAAGCTAGGCATAAAAATTTTGAGAGTTAGCCTTTAACGAATACATGCAAAAATGCAGAACGAGCTAACAATTTTTATCAGCAATAATAAAAAATAGTTTTTGTTATAATTATAAAATTAAAAAAGCGAGCCTAATCACTTGATTTAATTTATTAAGTCAAGGCAAGCATAACAACAATAAAGGAGATATTTTATGTGTAATAATACAAAAATAAAAGAATGGCTTATTAATCTATCTCTTATATACGATGAAAATAAAGATTATCTTACTCAATTGGATGCTGACATAGGAGATGCTGATCATGGAATAAATATGAGCAGAGGTTTTGGTTTCGTTAGAGATGCTTTAAAAGATAATGATTCTGCAATATCTGCTGTATTCAAACAGACTGCTACACTTCTTATAAAAAATGTAGGAGGAGCTTCAGGACCTTTATATGGTACTTTTTTTCTTAATGCAAGTATAGTTTCTGCTAACAAAGAAGAATTGACATTAAAAGATATAGCAGAAATTTTTAATAAAGGAATAAATGCAATAGCAGTATTAGGAAAATCTAAAGAAGGGGAAAAAACTATGCTTGATACATTATTTCCTGCATTAAATGCTATGAAAGAAAATAATGAAAACGTAGAAGATTTTAAAAACAAAGTATTGATATCAGCAGAAAATGGAATGAAATCAACTATAGATATGATTGCTACTAAAGGAAGAGCTAGTTATTTAGGTGAAAGGAGCGTAGGACATCAGGATCCTGGAGCTACTTCTTCATTTATGATGATAAAAGAATTAATAAATATTTTATAAAAAATTATATTAAAAGGAATTAATGTGGTTAGTTTAATATTTGTTTCACATAGTTACAAACTTGCTAAAACTGCAGCAGAATATATAAAAGAAGTTACTAATACAAATAATGTTAATATAACATTTTCAGGCGGTACTGGTGATGATCATAAAGAAATTGGTACAGATGCAGTTGATGTTTTTAATGCAATAGAAAAAGTATATTCAGATGATGGAGTTATAATATTTTGTGATTTGGGAAGTGCTTTGATAAGTTCCGAACTTGCAATATCTATGCTTGATGAAAAAAAATCACCGAATGTTAGAATTACTTCAGCACCTTTTATAGAAGGCGGTATAAATGCTGCAATACAGTCTTCATTAGGTAAAAATATAAATGAAGTTATTAATGAATCTCTTGAAAGTCTTACACCTAAAATATCTTATGTAAAAGATAAAGTAGATCATAATATAAATAATGAAATATTAGAC
This sequence comes from uncultured Brachyspira sp., assembly GCA_949300355.1. Taxonomy (GTDB): domain Bacteria; phylum Spirochaetota; class Brachyspiria; order Brachyspirales; family Brachyspiraceae; genus Brachyspira. Next base: position 5,141 of record CASGDY010000077.1, on the reverse strand, counting down.
AATATAGAGTTTAAAGATTATGTGAAAGGAGAATATAAAATATTATTAGAAAATGGTTTTCATGCCAGACCTGTATTTATGTTTATCAATTTGATAGCTAATTCTAAAAGCGAAGTATATATTTCTAATAAAACTAAACATAAGCCTCCTGTGTCTGCTGACAGCATCACTAAAGTAACATTATTAAATATAGAATATGGCGATGTAATGGAAATATATGCCAAAGGACCTGATGCTGATCAAGTTTTGGAAAGATTTGAATATTTGATAAATGGAAAATTTGAAACAAAAAATAAAACACTTCAGCAAAAAACTATAAATAATAATCTTATTGTTGTATCTGACGGATATGTAAGCGGAAAAGCAACTTATATGTACTTTGGTATAAATGTAAAAAAAGAATATATAAAAGATACAGAGGATGAAAAAAATAAATTCAATACGGCAATTGAAAATGTAAAAAAGGATCTCATAGAACAAAAAACAATCATAGAAGAAAAAAATCTGCAGAATAATGAATATCTTATATTCGAAACTTACATATCAATGCTTTTTGATGATTATGCTCTAAAAGAAGTGTATGATTTAATAGATAATAAAAAATATTCTGCTGCTTACTCATATAATAAAGTTATGAGAAATATATTTAAAAGTTTTGATTCTTTAGATGATGGTTATATTAAAGAAAGAAAATATGATATAGAAGATATATTATATCAAGTATTAAAATATTTATTGGATATAAAAATTAATATGCCTGATGAAGATAACATAATATTAATAGTTGATAATGTATATGCTTCTATTGTAACTGAAATAGGACAAAATATAAAAGGTGTAATTTCTATCAATGGAAGTCCTGTATCTCATGCTGCTATACTTTTAAAATCATTAAATATACCTTATGTTATATATGACTCTGCTATGGAGCTAAAAGGAAAAGATATAGTTATAGATACTAAAAACAAAGAAGGAAAAATTATTTATTTAAAAAAATAATAGCTTTTACTATAGTAATTTTATATTGTTTTATAAACATATTACGGGTATATAATTTTATATAAAATTTGGAAAAGACAATGAATTTCAGCACAATCATCATAGTTGTAATAGTAGCTATAGTAATATTATGGCCTATTATGAAAAAAATAACTAAAAATATTAAAATAGAAAGCTCAGAAAATATACATATAGCCTGTTTATATGGCGACCTTTCTAAAATCAAGAGATTAATAGCATCTGGAGTTAATATTAACTCCAAAGACTTTAGCAATAAAACTCCTTTGATGTATGCTGCTGAAGACGGAGCTTTAGAGACTATTGAATATCTTATAAAAAATGGTGCTAATATTAATGATATAGATGTAAGAGGCGATACTGCTTTAATAATAGCTGTAAAAAATAACAATATAAAAGCTACGCAAATGCTTATAGAAAATGGTGCCGATTTAAGAATAAAAAATGAAGATAACAAAGATGCACTTAATATAGCTAAAGATTTAGGATGCAAAGAAATTGCTGACTTTATAGAAAATAAAAGAGAAGATATATAAAATATACCCTCTCTTATATTAATATTTATTAATTATTATTGCTCCTTGTTATATTTGTAGATCCGCATATAGGACAATGAGATACTGAATCTTCAATTATATCATCAATTTGAGAAATATCATCATCTTCTGATATATTAATTTCTTTATCATCTACTGCCCAAAAATTAGAACAATCTTTACAATAAAAATGTATTAAATATTCTCTATAGGTTGGATAATTACCTTCTATTTTTCTATATCCATCTATAATGTTATGAGCCATACTTCCTCCTATTTTTACTTTATCTGAAAAGAATTTAAGATTTTTTTATAAAAAGTCAATATTTTTTTTGTAAATTATTTTTTAATAAATAGATTTTATATAAAAAATTTATATTAAAAATTATATAAAATTGCTGAAATATAATATTATTAAGAAAATTGTAAAAAAATAATATTGTTTATTAATAATATTTTACATACAAAAAATATATAAGTTTTAATTACTACAAAAGTATTTTAATAGATAGGAGAAGCGTATGAAAAAAAATTTAAAACTTTTCATTTCTATAGCATCTTTAATGATGCTTTCAAACTTAATTTTAACAGCAGAGGATATGGCTATACAAGCTAATCAATTGCCTAAAAATGCTCAAACTTTTGTACAAAATAATTTCCCAAATGATCAGATAGTTTATGCTGAACAAGACAGACAATCATACAAAGTAGAATTGGCAAGCGGAATAGAAATCGACTTTGACAGACAAGGAAATTGGACTGATGTATCTGGAAATAAGAGACCTATACCTACTCAGTTTATACCTAATAAAGTATTAAATGCTGTAAAAGCAAAATATCCTCAAGTTGAAGTTCTAGATATAAGCAAAGAGTATAACAGCTACAAATTAAAGCTCTCAAATAACAGAGAAGTTTATGTATCTAATAACGGACAGATAACAGGTGATAAATTAGATTAATAATCCAAAAAACAAATAAAAAAGGCCGGCATATTTCATTAATGCCGGTCTTTTTTGTTAAAAAATATTTACATTATTTACTTTTTATTTACTTTTTTATTATTTAAGTAAATTTTTTTTAAAATATTGTAAAATAACTTGACATTTAGGTTTTTATGTATTATCATATAAGTATAACGAAAAACAAAAGGAGTTATCTTATGAGAAAACATTTAAAACAAATTATTTTAGCAGCATCTGTAATGATGCTGTCTGTAGTTAGTGCTTTTGCCGCCGACATAGCTATACAAGCTAATCAGCTTCCTAAAAAAGCACAGGATTTTGTTAAAGCTAATTTCGCAAATGATCAGATAGTTTATGCTGAGCAGGATAGACAATCATACAAAGTAGAGTTAGCTAGCGGTGTAGAAATTGATTTTGATAAAAACGGAGATTGGACTGATGTAGCTGGAAATAATCAGCCAATAAACACTAAATTTATACCTTCTAATATTATGAAAACTGTAGAAGCAAAATATCCTCAAGTACCTGTATTAGAAATAAGCAAAGAGTATTTAAGCTACAAATTAAAATTGGGAAATAACAGAGAAGTTTATGTTGATAACAATGGTAAAATTGTAGGAGATAAATTAGACTAATAAGCTAAAAACAAAGTAAAAAATAAGGACTGGTAATTATTTATCAGTACTTATTTTTATAATAAATCAATTATTTATACATTCATAAAAATACTTTTTACCTCTGAATAAATCCTGAGATAATATTCTTTGAGCATTGTTCTCTTTATATGATAAACTGTTTCTGTCTATTTCAAGCCTAATTAGTTTTCCATTATCATTAGTATAAAAAGAATTATAAAACCTTATAATACCGTCTGTCTTATCTTTATACAATAATGATATTATAGAATTTGTATAATTAGCTCCTGTGTTTACAGCAACAAACATAGGTATATTTTCAGGAGGAAATCCATTTTCTTCAAATTTATAATATCCATTAGTACCATTCCATATTAGTAAAGGAGAAATATCATAAGAATCAAAGAAACATTTTTTTATTGAATTATCTATAGCTGAATTATGTATTATAGTTTTTAAATACGGATACAAATGATCATGTTTAAATATTATCAAAGCATCAGGATATTTTTCTAATATAATATTTTTTGTATCTATTATGTCTTCAGCAGTTAATGCAGAATTCTCCATTGTTTCAACCAATACAGGTATATCTCTTTTATCTATTTTTTCCATAAATCTTTTATTGTTTTCGTATACATCCAAATCATTTTCAACATGGCTTCCAGCATGTCCCATAAATGTAAATCCTGTTACAAATATAGGCTTATCAAAATCATTAGTCTTTATATAATTCTTTATATTTGTAAGTCCCAATTTAAATACAACCTCATCTATACCTATATTAGGAAATAACGCATCAAGATAATATGTTACATCCGATTCCTCTAAAGCTATAGTATGATACCCGTTATCCTTCATTAAATAAGGCAAAGCTGTATATATAGGAGTTTTTTGTTTTTTAGGAAATATAGGAGAAGTTCCTGTAAGTCCTGAAGTTCTAGCAAATAAACTTCCATAACCGTCATTAGGTCCTACTTTAGCAGAATTGCTTGCCCATTCTCTGTATTCTTCAGGAAAAGGGTCTTTATCCATTAAAGGAAGAAAATGTTCATAATCATAAAAAGATTCTAAAAATATTACAAATACATCCCTCTTTTTATCGCAATCATAAGAAAGCATTAAATGTGATATATCTCTTTTACTCTGTGCTTCTTTTAATATATTAACTGCTTCTTGTACGGTTTCTATATCTGAATCTACTTTCATAAATTTATCATAAGAAATTCTATAACTTATAGTATTAATGATACCATACTTATTCGCTATATTAATATAATCAACATATATAGAATCCATTTTTATATTTCTAAAAAATGATATATAAGTTACAGCCGCAACTATTAAAGTCATTATAACAGCTTTTTTCACATTGATTGTATACATTTTAATCAATCTATATATAAAATATAAAGCATAAGCAAGTAAAAGTCCGAAATATAAAATGGTAGCAGATACTGTTATGATTTTCATATATAGCGGAAGCACCTCTATAAGAGAAGGATATAAATCCGGCATATCAGTAAAAAATAAAGGCTTGGCTTCTATAGTAATTCCCAAAGGCTCTATAGTAAAAAAAGAAAATACAGCAACTATTATAAAGAAATAAGAAATATAATTATTTTTATCTGATAGTATATAAGATATTACAGAAAATAAATAAATATATAATATGTCAATAGGGCTGAAATTCATTTTCATCACTGAAAACATTGGAAATAACAGCTGAGTTATAGAATAATAAAGCATTACTATTAATATAAAAGAAATCAAATAAAAACTATTATTTTTAAATTTTATATTTTTCATATATAAATCCGTCAAAATTAAAATATTAACTAGATATTATATAATATATATTTTTTTATACAATTATTGATTATTTTTTATTTTGTTTAAGAGCCATAGATATTGCACATTTTTGGTTTAAAAAAAGAAGGTATTCCTTATAATTTAAATTGTTAGAAATAAACAAAAAGGAATACCTATGA
>CASGDY010000076.1 GCA_949300355.1 uncultured Brachyspira sp. | reverse complement strand
TCAAAAATTTTATTTCTTCGTCTGTTAAATTAAAATCCATATTATTATTATACAATATATTAAAAATATTGACAAACTTAAAAATTTTCAGTATATACCAGAAATTTTTAACTTTGTCAATTTGTTTATTCAACTTTTTCCCGCCGCAAAAAGTTGCAAAAAGTGCAAGTATAAAATTAGTACTAAATCATACTAAAATTATATTAAATGTAAGGTAATTCATAAAATTAAAGCCAAAATGCAGTCTTTCGCGAAGCGTATCCGAGCCTGTCGAGGATATAGGTTCTTTGTGGCACGCCAAAGGCACTTCCTGCGGTCGCAAAAGAACTGGGGTGCGGGGCAAAGCCCTGCAGATATTTAAAATTTAAAAAAATAATTTTTGACAAAATATAGTTGTTTAGTATAGCTCAATATTTTATTTTGATTTTTTTAGTATTTATGCTGTTTGTTTTGACTAGATTATTATCGAAACGCAGTATTATTTCTAGTTTATTGGCTTCTTTCCAATAATTTTTATCAAAATTAAGCTCAAATCCTATTCTTTGACCTACAGGGAATCTTATATTATTAAAAGAACGGTCTCCTGAAAATATTAATTTTCTATATTTGTATAATGAGAAAGAAGTTCTTAGTATTTCTACGCTTTCAGAATTAGTGTAACTAGAATTTTCAAGTTCTATAGTTGTTATTATGACATCATCAATGGACTGTGCTTTATTAATCTTTACTATTACATCAGTTTTAGGCTTTAAAGCTTCAAATAATGGTATATTATTAAAGAATCCTTTTTTATACAAAAGCATACCAACTACAGCTAATGTAAGAAAAGTACCGTATAAAAACATGAACCATCTTCTTGCAAATATGCTTACTTCTCTTTTAGGAGCCGGAGGTTTTATATCTCTTTTACCATAGAATTCTAATTCTTTTTCTTTAGGGTCGTAAACTTCTCTAGGCAAATTTATATCCTTTTTAGTATTTTGTATGAAATATTTGCTAAATCTTTAGGCTGAATATAATCATTTCCGAATTTTTTTGATAATATATTAAAAGATTTAGACTGTATTATCAATGCTAATTTTGAAGCCTCTAATACATTTAATCTTCTGGCAAGCAAAGCACCTATAAATCCGGCAAAAACATCTCCCATGCCTGCTTTTCCCATAGATTCTCTAGGGTTATAATTTATATATATATCATTTTCATGCATTAAGAAACTCACAGCATCTTTTAAGACTATTGAAGCATTAGTTTTTTGTCTGTATCTTAATAATGCCTGATATGGATTTTCTAATGTTTCTATATGATTGATTTGTGTAAGTTTTTCAAATTCATATATATGAGGTGTAATTATAAAATTGTTTTTAAGTTCATTAAGAGTGCTTTCAAACATTAAATATAAAGCATCAGCATCTATAACAGTAGGTATATTTATTTGCTTTAATATACTGTTTATAAAAATTTCTGTAGACATATCTCTGCCTATACCTGAGCCTATTATACAAGCATCGCTTTTATTTATATCATTTACTATTTCAATATCATTTTCTGTGAAGAATTTCTGATTTTCTTCTCCAACTCCTATAATAACAACTTCAGGCATTGAAGGCATTACAGCATCTCTTATATTTTTTACAATGCCTTTAGGTACATAAAGTCTTATATATCCTACACCTAATCTATAAGCGGCATTTGCAGCTAAAACGGCAGCTCCTATATAATTATCGCTTCCTGCCGCTATAGCAAGCATTCCCTGTTCTCTTTTACTGTATAATGAGTTTCTATTTATATGTATTTTTTCATTATAATCTATTAGTTTAGCTTTATATCCCCAATTATTTAGTATTTCATTAGGGAATATTGATTTTATTATAAATAATTTTCCTATATATTCTCTAGTTCTATATAAGAAGAATATATCTTTAGCAAAGCATATTGTGTAAGTTTCATGAGCCTTAAAACAAGTATGCTCATTATCATAGTCATTTATTTTTGAAGCTAATCCTGAAGGTATATCTATTGCTATTCTAAGAACATCTAATTTATTCAAGCAGTCTATAAGAGTTTTTTGTATTCCTTCTAATGGTCTGTTTCCGCCTGTTCCGAATAATGAATCCAATATTATAGACTTTCTTTCTATATTTTCAACAGCAGCTACAGCATCTTCTTCGCTTCCTAAATAATTAATATCTATATTCATAGATTTTAATATATTAAAATTAGAGTATGTGTCTTTATTGACTCTATCAAGATTTCCTGTTATATATATCTTAACATCATATCCGTTTTTTATTAAATATCTGGCTATTGCAAGTCCGTCTCCGCCGTTTCCTCCAACAGATGAGAAAATATAAACAGTTTTTGTATACAATAATTTTCTATGTCTTTTCACAAGCAAATAGAAAATTTCACTAGCCACATGCTCCATAAGAAGTATGGAAGGAATTTTCTCTATAGTTTTTTTATCTATATTAATTAGATCTTCTGTAGTTACAACTTTCATTTTTTTATTCCTAATGCTTCCTTTATAATGTCAAAAATTGATAAAACCATATTTTCATTTAATCGACCATATTTTATAAGTTCATTGTATGTAGTATTTATTGCATTATTATCATTTAATATTTGCATATATGTTTCTTCCGGTATGATATTAGAATTATTTTTAAATACATTCAAATCATAATATGCGGATAGTTTTAATGCCCATAAAGCATGATTGATTTTTTTATCATTTGTCAGTATAGGGTAAACATATATATAAGATTTTGATAATGTATTATTTAAATATTTTATCTCTCTTACAGAGTAAAAATCTGGAATATTTCTATATGATATAGTACTTCCTTTTTTTATAACATTACTTATTTTAAATTTATCATTGTTATAAGCATATAGCAAAGGCCAATATGTTGCATCTCCATATAGAGTTTTTGATATATCCCAATAATACATATCTTTTGAAGTAATATATGATAAGTTTGCTGAATCTATTTGATTAAAATATTCATTAACTATATCATAAAGTTTTTTATTTTCTATACTATTGCTTGATATTACTTTATTGCTGTTATAATATATTGATGTTGCTATACCAAGTATAAATATTACTATTATAATGAATATTACTCTTATAATACCTACAAGTAATACATTTTTTCTTTTTACATTGTTTTTATCCATTTTTTTATTTCCTGATTTTTTAATATTAGTGTTTAGTGTTTTTTTATTGTTTAATAATTCTTTTTGTGTATTTATTTCTGATAATTTATTTTCTTTTTTATCCTCCTCATCATTACTGTATTGCAAATCTTCTTTATCAAAATGATTAATATCTAATAGCTCTTCATTAGAATATTCTTTCATTTCAGGATAATTATTGTTGTCATTATCGGATATATTATTAATTTCTTTTTCTTCTGTGTTTTTATATTTATTTTCTATCTCTTTTTTTTCATTTAAATTTTTTATCATACTATTCAAATCTATAGAATTATAATTTTTCCATATATTTCCTACAATATTGTTATCTATAGATTTATTTTCTTCATCTTTTTTGTTTTCTTCTTCTGAAACTTCAATAATCTCTTCAATTTCATCATTATTGTTATTGTAATTTATTTTTTTGATTTTTATTTGACTGTCCAGTTCATCTAATATATCTTCTACTACTTCATTATTACTCAATTCTTTTATTTTATTTTTTAGTGTATCATCAGCTTCAAAGTTATTATTTGAAAAAGTACCGAAATCTTTTATATATACATCTTCTTCTTTAGATATATCCGCTATATTTTTGAATATGCTTTTATATATTGATTTTTCCAAAAAAATATTTTTTATATTATTATTTGTAACATTTAGAGATTCCAATGATTCATCAAAATTTTCATCTTCATTGTCTAATATAATATTATTATTTTTGTCTAAACTTAAAATACCAACTTTATGAATATAAAATTTATTTTTATCTAAAATGGATGATGTTATTTTTGAGAATAATTTTTGAATGATATTGTCAGCTTCATTGTTTTCTATATTGAATTCATTTGATATATTTTCTAGCAATTTATTATTAGTATTAAGCATATACTATACCTTGAATTTTTATAATATAATTGCGAATTATATATCAATTTAGAATAAATAAAAGCCTAATTTTTAATAAAATTAGGCTAAAAATCAAATATTTTATTTATAGATATTCTTTCAACCATTCTTTTAATTGAGCTTCATTTTTCATACCTTCAGCTCTTTTAACAACTTCTCCGCCTTTGAATACCATTAGAGTAGGTATAGACTGAACGCCGTATTTAGCAGCAACTTCTTCTGCTTCATCAACATTAACAGCTGCGAAATTCATTTTATCAGCATATTGATCTGCTACTTTATGTAATATAGGAGTTTGCATCTTACAAGGTCCGCACCATTCAGCGAAAAAATCAACTAATATTGCTTTATCTCCAGCTATAGATGCTTCAAAATTATCTGCTTTTAATTCTTGTACTGACATATTTATTTCCCTCGCTTATTTTTTATTTATATAATTAGTATACTCTAACTTTATTAAAAGTCAATAACTTTTTTAATTTTTTTATATATACCTATATGATGTATATGTAACTTGACTTTTCTATTTACTGATATATAATGAGTATTAATATAATAAGTTTACTCATTATAAGGATTATTACTATTGGAAAATATACATTATTTATTAATGAAAGCTAATTCTATATTTGTCCGTAAAGTAATGTACGAGGCAAATAAAATAGGACTTACATCAGGGCAGCCTAAAGTCTTGTATTTTTTATCTAAATTTAAAGAGGCTGATCAAAAAACTATAGCAAATTACCTTGAAATAGAGCAGACAACTGTTGGAAGTATATTATTAGGCATGGAAAAAGCTGGGCTTATAGATAGGAAACAGCATGAGGGAAATAGAAGATCTCTTTATGTTTCTTTGACTGATAAAGGTAAGGAAACTTCAAAAGCTATGCTTGATATTTTTGAAAAAATAGAAAATAAAGCAATAAAAAATATACCAAAAGATAAACAGGAAGAACTTAAAAGTTTATTAATAGAAATATATAAATCACTTACAGATAACGGAGTTGAGCAATGAAAAAAGAAATTTTTAAAAATCATTTTATTGAGAGATGTATTATATTTTTGATAGGACTTTTTATGATGTCTTTCGGAATAGCCTTTTCAATTAAGGCATCATTAGGTACTTCTCCAATTTCAAGCGTACCTTATGTTACAAGCTATATATCAGGGCTCTCAGTTGGAGAAACTACAATTATTATTAATATTTTATTTATAATATTGCAAATAGTTATTTTAAGAAAGAAATATGATTTATTTCAGCTATTTCAGATACCGGTATTAATTTTATTTGGAATGATGATATATTTTTCACAGTCTTTAATAAAAGATATCACATATACAAATTATTTTCAGCAATGGATTTTATGTATTATAGGGATACTGATGGTTGGTGTAGGTGTAAGTATAGAAGTTATGGCAAAATTAGTTACTACTCCAGGAGAAGGATTAGTATTAGCTATATGTAAAGTTTTTCCTGTAAAATTTGGAAATATTAAAATAGCTTTTGATATTACATTGGTATTGATTTCTTTAACTACTATTCTAATATATTTAGGACATTTAGAAGGGCTTAGAGAAGGTACTATTATAGCTGCAATTTTTGTAGGGGGTTATAGCAAAATTAGTAAGCAAGCCATTGAAAGTTTTGGAAGATAAGTATTTAATTGAAAAAAGTATTTAAGCATAATATATCTCTATTATGATTTACTATTAAAAAATGTTAAAATAAAAAGCCCCATTTATAATAAATAGGGCTTTTATTTTTTTATTTTATTAAAAATTAATTATATTTTCTTGAATACTATAGAAGCATTATGACCGCCGAAACCGAAAGAATTGCTTATAGCATATTCGATTTTATAATCTTGAGCAGTATTAGCAACAACATCTAAATCGCATTCAGGGTCTTGTTCTTCTATATTGATAGTAGGGTGAACTTTACCTTCAATGATGCTCATAATAGTAGCAATAGCTTCTATACCGCCTGCAGCTCCTAAAGCATGTCCTGTCATAGATTTTGTAGAGTTAATCTTTATCTTTTTAGCATGATCTTCGCCTAAAGCCTTTTTAATAGCTTTTATTTCAGCAATATCTCCTACAGGAGTTGAAGTACCATGAGTATTAACATAACTGATTTTATCAGGTGAAATTTTAGCACTTTCAATAGCCAAAGACATAGCTCTTGCTCCCATAGCACCATCTTCTAAAGGAGCAGTGATATGATTAGCATCAGCAGTAAAACCGCAGCCGCAAACTTCAGCAAGTATATTAGCATTTCTTTTCTTAGCATGTTCATACTCTTCAAGTATCAATATACCAGCACCCTCAGCAATAACAAATCCATCTCTTCCCTTATCAAAAGGTCTTGATGCTTTAGCAGGCTCATCATTTCTAGTAGATAAAGCTCTAGCATTATTGAAACCAGCTATAGTAAGAGGGTTAATAGTAGCTTCAGAACCTCCAACTACCATAATATCAGCTTCATTATCTTTAATATGCTTATATCCTAAACCTATAGAATGGTTTGAAGAAGCACAAGCAGTAACAGTACTGTAATTAGGTCCGTTCATACCATATTCCATGGATATTAAACCAGGTGTCATATTAATTATCTGCATAGGTACAAAGAAAGGCGATACTCTGCTAGGTCCGTCTTTAAGTATAACTTCATGGTTAGATAAAAGAGTAGTCATACCGCCAATACCGCTGCCAAGAACACAGCCTGCTCTTAAAGGATCAAAACCTGTTTTAGGTTCTATACCAGCTTGCTTAAATGCATGATGAGCGGCATATATTCCAAAATTAATAAAAGGGTCTAATCTTCTTAACATTTTTTTATCAGAATAATAGTCGCCTTCAATTGGTAAAGCTTCAGCACCGATTTTGGTAATAAGCTGTTCTTTTTCAGGATCAAAATATTTACTTAATGTTTTTATTCCAGAAACACCATTGAGCAAGTTATCCCAAAATGTTTTTACATCATTTCCAAGAGAACTTACTATACCAATCCCTGTAATTACAACTCTACGTTCACTCATATATAAAACTCCTATGATTTTGAACTATATCAAAAAATTTCCCGCAAAAGAAATTATTCTATTTACGGGAAATTAAATTGTATAATTATTTTTTATGTTCTTCAATGTATTTAGCAGCATCAGCTACATTTTTGATTTTTTCTTGATCTTCTTGAGGAATTTTGATTTCATAACGTTTTTCTAATTCCATGATTTCTACGAAAGAAGCTGTATCAGTGATTTTACTTTTGTCTGGGATGTTTAATTGATTAGCAACAACATCTTTAATTTCATCGATTAATGCCATTTTTAATTCTCCTTAGATTGTATTGTTTATTAATAAAGTGTTTTAAAAACACATTATATGCTTTATTATTGATTACATTGACATTCCGCCGTCAACTGCTATTACTTCTCCTGTAATATAACTGCTCATATCAGAAGCTAAAAATAATACTAAATTAGATACATCTTCAGGCGTTCCTAATCTTTTTAATGGTGTAATGCTCATAATTCCTTTTACTGTATCTTCAGGCAAAACTCCTGTCATATCTGTTTGTATGAATCCAGGAGCTATTGCATTTACGCATATATTTCTAGGAGCAAATTCTTTAGCCATAGATTTAGTCATTCCTATGATTCCAGCTTTAGCAGCAGAATAATTAACCTGTCCTGCATTACCCATTTTTCCTATAACGCTGGATATATTTATTATTTTGCCTTTTCTTGCTCTAAGCATAGATTTAGCTGCTTCTCTTGACATATAGAAAGTACCTGAAAGATTTGTAGATATTACATCATTCCAAGCATTGTCTTCCATTTGAAGCACTAACATATCTTTAGTAATACCTGCATTGTTTACAAGTATATCAATAGATCCGAATTTCTCTATAGTTTTAGCAACTACTTCTTTACAAGATTCGCTTGATTTAGTATCATGTTGAATTGCTAAAGTTTCTACATTGAAAGTTGATTTTATTTCTTCAGCTACCTGAGAGGCTTTTTCAAAATTTGTAGCAGTGATTACAACATTAACTCCTTCTTTTGCTAGAGTTTCTGCTATTTTTTTTCCTATTCCTCTGCTTGAACCTGTTATTATAGCTGTTTTATTTTTAAGATTTAAGTCCATATTTACCCTTTTTGAAGTATGTAAAGATATATAAATATAACAAAAAAAATTTTCATTAGTTAAATATATGGTATATTAAAACAAAATATATTGAATTTGTCAAGCTAAAAATATCATTTTAAAATTTTCGACTTTTTTGGTTTAAAAGTCGAAGTATATACGATTTTTATTCATAAAAAAACTCTGGAATTATAATTTTCCAGAGTTTTTATAAATTAATTATGTTTACTTTTTAGTTTTTTTAACTGCTTCTTTTTTTGGTTTCGTTTCTTTAGTAGGATTTGCTGGAGTTTTTACTCCTTTTATCATATTCATAGCAACAGTAATTAAGTCTTTAGCCTCTTTTTTGCTTTTAGCTTCGGCTATGATTCTTACTATAGGCTCTGTATTTGAGGAACGTACATGGAGCCAGCCTTCTTCTAAATCTATTTTGATTCCGTCAATAGTTGTTATTTTAGCTTTAGGGTACTCTTCTTTAACTTGCTTTAAGAATTTATCTTCATCTATTTTTGATACTTCCAATTTTTCTTTGACTATTTCATATTTTGGTATTTCATTTACAAGTTCAGTAATAGTTTTTCCTGTTTTGGCCATTAATTCCAATATTAAAGCAATACCCAAAAGAGAATCTCTTCCCGGAGTAACAGCAGGAACTATTATTCCTCCGTTTCCTTCTCCTCCGAAGTATAATTTATTTTTTACAACATGAGAAGAAACATTAATTTCTCCTATTTTTGTACGATCAACGGAGTATCCCTTTTCTTTAGCTAAATCATCTATCATTCTTGAAGTAGATAAGTTTACAGCAGCATTTCCTTTACCAACTAGCCATAAATATTTAGCACATAAAGCCAAAGTATATTCTTCGCTTATGATAGTACCGTCATCAAGAACTAATGCGAGTCTGTCAGCATCAGGATCTTGGGTGAATCCTATATTAACTTTATTTTTTTTAACTAAATCAGATAAGCTTTTCATACTTGCAGCAGATGGTTCAGCAACATGTGCGAATTTTCCTGTATGTTCTTTATTGATAGAAACTTCTTTTACTCCTAATGCTTTAAGTAGGGGAGGAGTAGCAAATAAACCTGTACCATTAACATAATCGCATGCCACTTTGAAATTAGCTTTTTTTATTTTTTCTACATCTATCCATCTTAATATTCTTTTTATATGTTCTTCTATAGCATTATCTATTTTTTCGTAAGTGCCTGTTTCTAATGCTTTAACGAATCTTGATGCTTTTTTATCATAAAGCTTCATAAGTTCATTAACTGATTTTTCATCCAAGAAATGTCCGCCTTTTCCTATAAGTTTTAATGCGTTCCATTCTATAGGATTATGGCTTGCTGATATCATTATACCGCCATGTATTTTTAGCTTTTCCGCCATATATAATGCCGTAGGTGTAGGAGTTATACCTATATCTATTACATTTATACCTGATGCAGTTAATGTTGCTACAACTGCATTCAATATAGATTCTCCTGTTATCCTTGTATCTCTTGCAACTAAAATTTTTGCTTTCTTTGGAAAAAGACATGCAAATGCTGCTGTATAATCTACTACAGCTCTTATATCTAAACCATCTCCTATTATTCCTCTGATTCCTGATATGCTTGTTTTTAAAGTAGGCATTTAAAACTCCTGAAATATATTCTTTATTATAAAAATTATAAATATGCAAAAAGTAAAATATTATTATTTATATTTTAACAATACTAAAATAATTTTCAATTATTTTTATGCATAATGATGTGTATTAGTTACTCTATTGATAGCATTTTTATACTCTATCATAAAACTTCTTATATTTGTTATATCTATATAATTATCATCAGATATTGATATTGCTCTTATTTTATTTAATTCTTTTTTTACAATTTCTTCATTTTTTATATTAAGCATAGTTTTTATATCATTTACTTTATATGGAAGTTTTATAGAATCAATATTATTAGGCAATGTTTCTGTCTTTGTAATATAGTATAAGGTTATTAATAATTTAGCCTGCATATCATTTGTATTAAGTACTATAATTTTTAATATTGTATTTCTAATCTTCATGCTTAACATTTTTACATAATAAAGTTTAATAGAATTATCATTTTCTATTATATCAAGTAATTCTTCTTTTTTTAGTACTTTTATCACAGAATCTTCAAGTATAACTGCAGATGTAGATAAAGGCTGATATCCCATAACAGGATTGTATCCGTCTATTATAGTATTTTTAGAATATATGCTTCTTGTAATTTGATGCAGATTTACCACATTATATATGCCTATTTTACCAGATTTTATAATATATAATTGATCACTTCCCTCTAATTCAGTATACAAGCAATATCCTTTTTTATAGTGAAATACATTATCTTTTTTTGTCAATGGTTCTTCAATAGGTTCTATATTAGATAATTTCTTTTTTACATCATTAATATTTTCTTTGTCATTTGGAAATCTTTTTATATATTCTTTATACAATCTATATGCAACATGATAAAAACCGTTCTTTTCATAAACTTTTGCCATATAAAGTATTTCTTCTTGTGTTTTTTCTTTAACTATTTCTTTGTTTTCTGATATAAGCAAATAATATCTTCCAAGCCAAGTTTCTAATGAGGCATTTAAATGTTCGTATATTCTTGCTGTTAAATCTTTATTTTTAGTATTAATTATTTCATCTAAATTTAATTCTATGACTTCCATATCCTCTAATGCTTTTATATTATAGAAATAAGGCTCATTAAGCACGACATTTATTAATCCTAATATGTCGCCTTTCTTAAATTCTATATTATAATCTAATCCATAAGATACGGCTTTGCCTTTGATTATAATATAAAATGAATTTTTAGGACTCTGATCTTTAATAAAAATGATAGATGATTTTTTGAAATTTAAATTGCTGTATTTATTCATAATTTTACCTATATAATGCTTTTATTCTAGCTTTTTTTACATTATTAGTCAATATTGTAATTGATTTTTATTATTTGTTATGGTAAGAACAGTTAATTGAATGATCGTTTACAATACCTATAGCCTGCATATAGCTGTAAATTATTATGCTTCCTGTAAATTTAAATCCTCTTTTTATCATATCTTTGCTTATAGTATCGGATAATTCATTTCTTGCAGGAAGAGGGCTTTCATCATCTAATTTATTATCTATTTGTTTTCCATCGGTAAAAGACCAAATATATTTATCAAAACTGCCGAACTCTTTTTGTACTTCTATAAATTTATTAGCATTTACTATAAGAGCATTTATTTTTCTTTTATTTCTTATTATTCCTTTATTATTTAAAAGTTCATTTATCTTTTTATCATCATATTTAGATATTTTTTTATAATCAAAATTATCGAATGCCTCTCTCATATTTTCTCTTTTATCAAGTATGCATTTCCAGCTTAATCCGGCCTGCATATTTTCAAGTATCAGCATTTCAAATAATTTTCTTTCATCATGGCATACTTGGCACCATTCTTCATTATGATATTTAATTTCTATTTCGCTTTTAGCCCATTTGCATATTTCTGACATAATTAAAATATTTCCTATATGTAATATATTTGGTAATATACCTAAACAATTATATTTTGTCAATTTATATATTTTCTAAATATATTATCAACTTTTTTGCCGCACAAAAAAGTTGCAAAAAACGCATATACTACAGCTTAATATTTTTAGAATATGTATTAAATTTAATATAATACTATTGTTTTGTGTAAAAATGCAGTCATTTTGCTTCTCACCTGACGAAGGCACGCACAGCGAGGCGGACTTCGCCTGGGTCACCACCGAGTAGGTTCCTTGCCTACGGCACGCAGAGCGTCGGCAAAAGAAGTGGTGGTGTGGGGGCAAAACACCACAAACAATATAATTAAAAATCTAAATTTTTACAAACTTAAAAATTTTCAGTATATATTAAATTTATTCTATATTTATTGATACTTCATCATTATCAAGTTTTATATTATAGTTTCCTTTTTTTAATTCTGAAGAATAATTATCTCTTTGTCCGAATATATTTACTATTTTTTCACCATTGTATTCTATTACGCACCAATTCTTTATGTTACTGATATTTATATAGTATTGATTATCACTTTTATATATTTCTATATTTTTATAAACATAAATATCTTTTATTTTATTATCTTCTTCTCCTCTTGAAGCTAATGGAGTTAATTTACTGAAATAAATCATATAATCAATTATACTGTCTTTTATATTGATGATTGGTTTTATTTTTGATTCTTTAAGCATATTAGAATCTTCTATATTTTCCATAAGAAATAAATCATTTTTTAAAGAACTTACTTCTCTTTGTAAATCAGCATTCGATTCCAACTCTTGTAAAAAGTCATCAGATACTTTAATGCCATTAACATAGTTTATAATTTCTTCTTCTGTATAATTATATTTATTCATATTATAAATCCGATAAATTATTAAAATGTTCTTTTAAACTAGATTTTATTTTGTTTATAATCTTTGTAACTGCATTGTTTGTAATGTTTAAAAGTTTTGCTATAAACTCATAAGGAACATTTATTTTTATAGAATGCAGCTTCTTTATATAATTTTGTTTTTTGCTTGCTAAATGCACGGTGAAAAGTCCTCTTTTATTATTGATTTCTATTTGTGCATTTATTTTTGCTATTTTATCCTGCTGTTTTATTATTTCATTATATTTTTTTATGTATGTTGCTCTTGCTTTTTCTATTATTGAATATGCTTCTTCATAATTAATATTAAAATATTTCATTAAAGGCTGTATTATAAGATTTATAAATAATTCTAGATTATGTATAAAAAATGCTATTGAATCTCTATCTGTGAATTCTTTTTCTATATAATTAAACATATTGAGTGAAAGTTTTTCTATATTGCTTTCATTATAGTTATTAGTATATTCATTCATAACATAGGATTTACTGTCATAAAGCACATCATGCAAAGTCAATGCTTCCTTACCGCATAATGGTGCATCTATTGAAATTTCCTGTTTTTTATACTTATCTTTTCTTTTTTTGTGATCTAAGAAATTTAAATAATGACTTCTTAATGTATATGTAAACCAAGTGATAAATTTAGCATCTGTTTCATTATATTTTATTATTATATTATCTATTCTTTCTATATAGTATGCATAGAATTCTAAAGCTTCATCATGAAACACACCGAAAACTTTTCTAGGATAATTATAAATATAATTAGATAAATGTTCATTAATTTCTTTTAAAGCCTCAATGCTTCTAGTAGCTTTATATTCAAGAATCAGCTTTTTTATAAATACATCATCTATCATCATTATCCTCATATTTTAATATATTGGCAAATATTTCTTTCATTCTTTCATCTTTTATGCCTGATTCTTTTATAGTATTCTCTATCCATTCTTTATGTTCTTTTGTTAATTCTTTTTCTTCTTTAATATTTTTATTATTAGTATTTTCTATTATTCTATTATTATTTACTTCACCGATTCTGGTTTTTAATTCTACTACTTCTATATTAGTTTCTTTCTTTATATTTTTGAATATATTATTTCTGTTCATAAATATTTCATTGGCCCATACACTATCTGTTATGGTTACAGTGAGGACGGCATTTCTATAAAATGAAGGATAGCATATTTTTGAAAGAACTTCTCCCATAATATCATCCCATTTTTGAGATATTTTTATATAATTTGCCAGATTTATATTTTGATATAATTTTCTATCTGAATATTCTTCTAATGTATTTTTTATTGTGTGCATTATAAATCCTCATAATATTATCATACAACAATTTTTTATATAATCAATATATTAATTATCGTTTTGATTAGCATTTGTTTGAGGAGCTGTAATATTTGTTTCTGCCGCAGTTACAGCGGATGCTTGATTGTTTGTAATCATGTTATTTGTATTTATTATATTATTAGTATTTATGAAATCATTTGTTATAACCGTATTTGTGTTTATGATATTGTTTGTTACTATAGTATTTGTTGCTGATTCCATTATATCCATTTCTATTGGTTTAGCTTCCACATCTTCATCATAGGTTATTACTGTATTATTTTGATTTGTATTTATTTTAGGTTTATCTTCAATAGTTATATTTGTATTTCCGGATATTCTAGCTAATATGTTTTTATTTCTATCTATAGAGTCTTTTAATCCTCTGTAATTTGGATTGATTTTGTATGCTTCTTGATAAGTATTTAGTGCGGAGCTGAAATTTTTATCTCTTTCATAAGTAGCAGCAAGATTAACCATATATACTACATTGTTAGGACTATATACAGTAGCTTTTAAAAATGATGATTCAGCCTGTTTATAATCTTCTACATATAGATATAAGAGTCCTAAAAAATTATTCATATATGCATCATTTGGTTTTAAACTTATAGAATATCTTATAGAATCTATAGCCTTATTTGTATCTCCTAATTTATAAAGAGCATACCCTTTTTGGAAATGCAGTTTATGAGAAAAGCTATTTACTATTATTCCGTTTCTTGCCGCTCTAAGCATATTATTATAATCTTTCAGATTCATATAAGAATTAGCTAAATTTTCAAAATATTCTATTTTAAGAATAGGGGAATATTCTATTTCATATTCAAATAATTCTGCAGCTTTTTTATAGTTTTTTGCATTATAGTATCTGTAGGCATTAGATAAATTTTTCCTGTCATATTGGAATATATCATTTGTTTGAGAATACAATGATAATGCAATTAAAGAAAAAAGTATAAGAATTACCTTATTAACGTGCATCTTTTTTGAAACTTTGCAGCCTGAAATCATTTATCATAGCATTAGCATAAGCTATAGTAGCGTCATACATTTCTTCCTTAGTTTTTCCTTTAAAGAATTTATATACTCTAGGTGATTGAACATTTAAATAATCAGGAAGAACTATTTCTCCGTCGCTGCTTGCTTTAAGCGCCAACTGCTTTATATTATTCATTTTTTCAATGAATGCATGCAAGAAGAAGCCTGATTCTTTAAGTATAAATTGTTCTGCTCTGCTTGAGTTATCTCCTTTATTTAAAGCAAAAATATAGTCGGAAAATATTTGAGGTACTTTATTTTCTCCAACAGGAATTATAAATTTCTGAAATTGATTATCATAATCTTTCACAGCAGTTTCTACTACATAATCGCTTGCAGGTCCGCACGAAAAGAATCTGATAACAGAAAAGCAGTTATACAATTCTTTGAAAGCTCCATATAAATGACAAATTTCCTGATCGGCTTTAGGATGCATATCTTCTAAAGGATATTTTTCTGTAGCACTTTTGAATTTTTCTATCATATTATCTACTTTATTCATAAAAGAATTTTCTTTAGCTTTTTCTTCTTCAGCTTTTTTTCTTTGTCTTTCTAATTCTCTGTCTCTTAAAGTAGTTTTTATGTCTTCTAAAATTTTTATTTCAACAATTAAAAAGTTTGACAAATCCTGTCTGTTTTGCAATGCTTCTCTATATCTGTCATTAAAACTATTTACATTATATATTTTACTTCCATATTTTTCAGCACCTTGTTCATATTCGCTTCTTATTTTTGCTAAAGTTGCATTAATTTCTTTGTCGCTTAAACTAGCCATTAAAGCCTCCCTTATGAAAAATATTTCTTTTATGTAAAAAACTATTACAAATTAGCTGTTATCATAATATATCGAAAACAACTGATAATAAATTATACAATTTTTTTAAAATAAATCTAGTATTGTAAAATATTACTGTTTTATATTTAGATATTTAAATATATAATTAATATTAATGCAGTATTTTCTTTTAATGGCTATAAATATTATTTATCTATCATAATATTAAGTATTTCTATATCAGTGCTTTTCATACCTTCTTTAGCCATTCTTCCAATACTGTCTATAGTAGATTCTATATTATCTTTTACAAGTCCGTCTCCAGCTTTAAATACTTTTCCATCTCTAGCTAAATTGAAAGCTAATATGCCGCAGTCAACAGCTTCTGCAATCTTTGAAGCACAAGAAGATTTAGCTCCATCGCAAACCATACCGCCTATTGTACATAAAGCATTTGTAATAGTATCACAAATAATTTTATAATCACAGTTATGTAAATATGCTATTGCTGATGCAGATCCTGTGGCAGCACATACAACCCCGCAGAATGCTGATAGTTTACCTATATGTTTTTTTTGCAGTATGGCTATTAAATTTGAAAGTACTAAAGCTCTGTAAAGTTTTTCTTCAGATACTTTCATTTCTTCAGCATATTTTATAACAGGAATAGATACAGTTATACCCTGATTGCCGCTTCCTGAATTAGTTACTACAGGCATAGAGCAGCCTCCCATTCTGGCATCAGAGCCGGCAGAAGCATAAGCCTTTGCTTTATTTCTTATATCATCTCCGTAATATTTCATTAATGTTTTACCTACACTAGAACCGTAATCGTTTTTTAATCCTTCTTCTGCAATACTGTAATTAAGTTCTATTTGTCTTTTTATAATATCTTTAATATCATCTATATTAACTTCATTAGCAAAATTGAGTATATCTTTTATGTTTAATGTTTCTCTTGGATCTTCTTCTTTATTATTAGAAGAATTATCAGAATTTAATAATTCTTCACCATTTTTAATAATTTTTGTAATATTAGTATGAGCATTTTTTATTTCTACTAATGCATTTATATCTTTATATTCTGCTTCTATTATGATATGTAAATTTTCATCGCCTTCTATTAATTCGCAAGTGTAGAATTTTTTATTATTTAAAAGTTCTTTAGTTTTTTCTATATCTTCTTGTTTTACTGTGGATAAAACTTCGAGATTTTTACTGGAATCTCCGCCTACTAATCCTAAAATAGCCGCAGTATCTATTCCTTTTAATCCTCCTGAATTTGGAACAGTTACTCCTTTTACATTTTTTATTATATTTCCGCTGCATTTTACAGTTATATGTTCAGGCATATTTCCAATTATTTCTCTGATTTTAGCACCGGCAAAAGCTATTGCTATAGGTTCTGTACATCCTAATGCCGGTATTAATTCTTCTTTTAGAATGTTGATGTAATTATTATATAAAGTTTTATCCATAAAATTAAATCCTACAGTGTGTTTATATTTTATTTATATTATATTATTGTTTTTTATCAAAATCAATGATTTTAATGATTATTTATTTTAGTTTTAAAAAAAATTTACGATTTATATTTTATATAGTTTAATATAAAATAATATTTTTTTACAATAAGTATTATTATACTATTGATTTTTTTTTATTTTATGATATTTATAACAGATAATTTTTGAGAGATTTAGTATGATACCTAGATTACATTTAAAAATAGTAGCAAGATTTAGAGAAGTTTTCGGACATAAGGGCGATACCAAGCTTTATTTTGCTCCGGGAAGAGTTACAGTTATAGGAGAACTTATAGATTATTCAGACGGAGATACTATAACTTCTGCTATAGACAGAGGAACATATATAGTAGCTAGAAAAAGACCTGATAATAAAGTCAATATATATGCTCATTCGTTTAAAGCTAGAAAATCATTTACATTAGATGATTTAGAAAAGAATAAAGAAGATGAATGGGCTATTTATTTTAAAGGTGTTTTTTCTGTACTTTTGGAAAAAGGGTACAAAATACATGGTATGGATATATTTGTCTATACCGATTTACCTTTTAACACATCTTTAGCTTCATCTAGTTCATTATGTGCTTGTTTAACTTTTGCCGCTTTAGATATAAACAATATTAAAGATGTTGAACCTATTGAAATGGCAAAATTATCTTATGAAGGTGAAATAAAGTATGCATCTCATAGAACATCTTTGAGCGATCATGTTACAATATTTTTAGCTAAAGAAAATACTTTATTTTTCTTTAATATGAAAACACTTAAATATGAATATTTCGATTTTAATTTAGGTGATTACTGTATGGCAGTTATTAATAGTAATAAGAAAAGAACTTCCAGCGACAGTGAATATAATGCTAGAAAAAGAGAATGTGAAAATGCATTGAAGAAGCTCAAGGAGAAAAAGAATTCGTTAAAATCATTGTCTGATTTAAAAGTTAAAGATGCCGATTTTATTAAAGAAACTTTACAGAATAAAGAACAAAGACGTGCATTATATGTTTCTGCCGAGCAGGATAGGGTTAATCAGGCAGTTAAGGCTATTAAAAAAGGTTCTGTTAAGGACTTGGCTAATTTAATACTTAAAACACATGATGGTTTAAGTAAATTATATGAGGTTTCTACTGCAGAATTAGATATTCTAGTTGAAGAAGCTATGAATATGGATGGTGTTTTGGGTGCTAGAATGATAGGAACAGGTTTCGGCGGAGGAGTTTTATTATTCCTTAAGAAAACTGAAGTTGAAAATGTTATAGAAAATTTATATACCCATTATAAAGAAAGAACTAGAAGAGATGCTGATGTTTATATATTAAAACTATCCAGCGGTACTAGAATTTTACCTACAGAAGAATAATTTTTTAATAAAAATTGTTATATAAAAAATAATTGCTTTTTAGTATAATATAGATATATAGTATAGCTTCAATAAAATTGTATATTTGTTTTATAAGCAATAAAGTCTGTATTGTAATAATAAGTAAGATATAAACGAGCAGATTATAACTTTAGTTATAATCTATAGTCAGCGAGTTTATATCGTAACAATAACCCGAGATATAAACGAGCAGATTATAACTTT
>CASGDY010000075.1 GCA_949300355.1 uncultured Brachyspira sp. | reverse complement strand
CATAGGTATTCCTTTTTGTTTATTTCTAGCAATTTAAATTATAAGGGATACCTACTTTTTTTAAACTAAAAGTGTGCAATATCTGTGGCTCTTAAACAATAAAAAATAAAAATATATATTTACATATAATCTATTATATATTAAAATAGTAAAATTATATAATAAGAGTAAAGATTAGTTATGAAAAATATTTTTAATAATAATAAAGTTAATAATCAAAATAATCCGAATAAAACATTGATCCAAGCTATAGATGAGTTCTTAAGAAGAATATCAAATTTAATAGCAATAGCGGGTTCTATATTTGCAATATTTGTACTTTTAATGCAGGTAAGACAGATAAGTATTTATAATTTTTATATATATAATTATGATAAGATTATCAATATTATTACAATATGTTTTGTATTTATACTTATAGATCAGATAAGGATAGCACCAAGGAAACTTTATATAGTTGTTCCAATTATTCAGCTTATAGGTTTACTTCTTTTAAATTTCTTTAGCAGAAAATATTATGATGTATATGCAAATAGAATAATATGGACTATAGCAGGCTCTATACTTTTCTTTTTAGTCATAGTAATAAATTGGCTTAGGCTTTCATATTCTAAATTTACATTATATCAGATGATTATAGCATCTTTTATATTTGTTATAACATTGGGAAGTTTGCTTTTATATTTGCCTTTAAGTACAGTAACAGGTAAATTATCATTTGTAGATGCTTTATTTACTGCTACTAGTGCTGTATGTGTTACGGGGCTAAGTGTTATAGATATTTCAAAAGAGTTTACTTTGTTTGGACAGATTGTATTGATTGCTCTTATTCAAATAGGAGGACTTGGTATTATGTCCATATCTGCAATAGTGCTTTTATTTTCTATCAGTAAGGGTAGTGTTCAGGATAGAGTTAGAACTTTAGAGATGTTTAATACACAGAATAAAGATATAATACAATCTACTATAAAAGTGATCTTTTTATCAACATTTTTGATAGAATTATTAGGTGCTGTTTCTTTATTTACTGTTATGGATACTAATGATAGATTAGGAATGCGTATATTTTCTTCGGTGTTTCACTCTATAAGTGCATTTTGTAATGCAGGATTCTCTCTTTATACGGATAATCTACATCAATATTCTGCTAATGTTGTAGTTAATGTTACTATTATGCTTCTTATAACCCTTGGAGGTATAGGATATCCTGTTATGCTTACTATTACTAGGGCTATAGTCAATAAGATAAAAGGACAAAGATATGTATTTGATGTTCAGGCCAGAATAGTAATATTTACAAGTATTCTTCTTATAATAATTGGAAGTGCTTTTATATTTTTCAATGAATATTCAAATTCACTCAAAGATTTGCCTTTGAAAGAAAAGATATTAGTTTCTTTATTTCAGAGTGTAAGTCCAAGAACAGCAGGATTTGAAACCATTGCTTATAATTCTATGAGTAATGTTACTATAGGAGTTGTTATATTTTTAATGTTTGTAGGAGCTTCTCCAAACAGTACAGGCGGCGGAGTTAAAACAACTACTTTATTTGTATTTATATTTTCAGTAATCACAGCAATTTTTAACAGACCATATATTGTAGTTAATGGCAGAAAGATAAAAGATGATACAGTTAATAAATCTGTTGCTATAGTTACGCTTGCAATAACTATTTCAGTGTTAGCTTCATTTATTATGTTTTATATAGAAAAATCAAATAGTATGATGCCTATACTTTTTGAGGCGGTATCAGCAATAAGTACAGTAGGTCTTTCTCTTGGCATCACTCCTACAGTTACAGTATGGAGTAAATTAATACTTATAGTCCTAATGTTTATAGGACGTGTTGGTTATCTTACTTTATTTATGAGTATAGGTTCTATCAATAAAGGTAAATACGGTATAATAGATTTACCTACAGGCGAAGTAACTATAGGATAATTATGTCTGAAATTATTATTGTATGCGGTGCTGGGGGTAAAACCTCATATATAAAAAAAATAGCAGAAAATAATAAAGATAGAAAAATAGTAATTACAACTACTACTAAAATATTCAAACCTGAAAACTATACAGAAATTATAAATAATCATTCTTTTGATAATGATAATGTTATTGTATTAGGAAAAGAATATGATGAAAAAAAGTTAATGTATGCAGGAGATGAACAATTAGAGAATGCAATTAAATATGCTGACATTGTTTTGATAGAAGCAGATGGTGCAAAATATCATTCTTTAAAAATACCTAATGATGAAGAGCCAGTTATACCAAATTTTTTATATGGCAGAATATCTCAAATAGTTGTTATTATGGGGCTTCATAGTTTAGGAAGAAAATTCAAAGAGGTTTGTTTCAGATATAATTTATGTGACGAAATAGAGCCTGAAAGAATAGTCGATTTAGATACTATTAATTATATAGCTGATAAATATTATATTAATAAACTTAAATGCGGTAATATAAAACTATATTTAAATGATTTTACAGAAAACAACTATATTGATTATAAAAAAACAGCTTTTATTATACTAGCATCTGGTAAGAGCGAACGTTTTAATGGAAACAAATTAATTCATAAATTTAAATCTCTTAATAATAAAACCTTATTTGAAAAAACAATAGATAAAATATCCTATGTGAGAAAATTATTCAAAGAAGATGAAAATTTAAAAAATATAGAAACCGATGTAGTAGTTGTAAGCGTATACGATGATATAATAAATAAAAAATTTGAAAATAAAGATTATTATGCTTTTTATAATGATAATCATAATGAAGGGATAAGTGCTTCTATAAAACTTGGAATTAATGAGGCATTAAAACTAAAAGCTGATTCATTTGCTTTTTTTGTATGCGACATGCCTTTTTTAGAAAGCAATGATATATTTAATATGTTAAAATATTTTTATTATAGTCATAAAAATATAGGTGCCATGTTTACTGATAACAGACCTTCCAATCCTGCTATTTTTTCATCTAAGTATATTAATGATATTTTGAGTTTAGAAAATGATGTTGGTGCAATTAGAATTATAAAAAAGAATGTTGAAGATTGTTTCTTTTATACTATGGATGAAAATAAATTAAAAGATATAGATACGAGAGAAGATTTATTTTAAAATAAATCTAAACAACTATATTTTGTCAACTGATACACTTTATATAGAATTATCAACTTTTTTGCCGCACAAAAAAGTTGATATATCCTTGACAAGCTCGGATACGCTTTGCGAAAACTCAATTACTAGAACTTTATATTAAATATATACTTATTAAATATATGACATAACCTAAATTTAGACAATAAATGCAGGCTTTTTGGTTCTTTGTGCTAACAAAAGAACTGGGGGTGTGGGGGCTAGTCCCCACAAATAATAAAACTAAGAAAATAATTTTTGACAAAATATAGTTGTTTAGGTATATACTGAAAATTTTTAAGTTTGTTAATTTTTTGTTGTTCTTTTTCCCGCTGCACGCCATACCTAAAAGGCACTCCCTACGGTCGCAGGCGGACAGAGTCAAAGAACCAAAAAGTGCAAGTATAAAATTAGTACTAAATCATGCTAAAGTTGTCTTACATGTAAGATAATTTATTAAATTAAAGCCCAAATGTAGCCTTTCACGAAGCGTATCCGAGTTTATCGAGTATATAAGCTTCTTTGTGGCAATAGCATACATAAAGGTACTCCTTCGGTCGCAAAAGAAGTAGAGTCTAGGGCAAAACCCCAGATATCAAAACAAAAATATAACTTTACTTTTGACAAAATATAATTGTTTAGGTATATATTTAGTTATAAACATTAATAAAATGTTAATGAAAGTTTAAAAAGTTGATAAAAGAAAAAGCATAAGTTATAAATAACTTATGCTTTTGTATATTAAAAGATATTTTTAATTATTTTTTAGCTTCTTCTTTAGGAAGAATAACGTTAAGTATAATAGCAACACAAGTAGCTATAACAACAGGGCTGCTTCCGAATACTGTTTTAGCCCAAGCAGGGAAAGTATCTAAAGCACCGCCAACCTGAACAGTACCCATACCTAAAGCAACAGCAAGTCCAACTATTAAAGTGTTTCTAGGTCCCATATTTTCAGTGAATACCAATTTAATACCAGTCATAGCAATAGAAGCAAATACCATTATAGTAGCTCCTCCTAATACACAAGAAGGTATTGTAGTAAGTAAAGCTGAGAATTTAGGGAATAAACCAGCTATTAATATTATGATAGCAGCTATACCTAAAACGATTCTATTAATAACTTTAGTAGTAACAACTATACCTACGTTCTGACTGTAAGTAGCAGTTGGCAAACAGCCGAATACAGAACATAACATGTTAGTAAGACCATAAGCAGTGATACCGCATTTTAATTCTTGGTCTGTAGGCATTCTTCCTATAGGGCTTCCTGAAGTAGTAGCAGAGAAGTCACCTATTGCCTGAACAGAGTTAACAGCGAATAAAAGAGCTATAGCTATAGCAGCAGAAGGATCAAACTCTATTCCAAAAGGTATAAGTTTAGGAGCTTGGAAAACTCCAGCATTAACAACACTTGTAAAGTTGATCATACCAAAGAAGAAAGCAGCTATATATCCTACTATTAATCCGAATAATACAGAAGCTAATTTTAAGAATCCTTTAGTAAATTGGTTGAAGAAAATAACTGCGGTAAGAGTTATACCAGCAACAGCCCAATACTGCCAAGAACCGAAAGGAACAACTTCGCCGTTTATTTTGTACAAAGTGCTTCCGCCAGCCATATATCTAACTGCAGTAGGGTATAAAGAAAGACCAACAGTGAAAACTACTGTACCAGCAATTAGAGGAGGGAATAATTTTCTTATTTTATCAACAGCAAAACCAAATACTATAGCGATTATACCGCCTATGATTTGAGCTCCAAAAATTATTGCAAGACCTCTAACACCAAGACCAGTACCTTCAGGACCTCTGGCAATAGACTGCATAGTAGATACATAAGCAAAACTAACACCCATTATCATAGGAAGTCTAGCACCTATGTGATAATTTTTTGTAATAGGTATTGGGAACAACATAATAATAGTTGAAATAGCAGCAAATACTAAAGATGACTGAACTAGTAATATCTGCTCTGGACTTCCGCTTTTAAGACCTGCAGCAGATGATACAATAAGTGCTGGTGTAACACAACCAACGATCATTGCTACTACGTGCTGAATAGCTAACGGAAAAGCTTGAGACATTTTGGGCATACCTTCGTACTTAAACAAAACGTCTTGAGTTTTTTCATTTGTACTCATAATTAACTCCAATTTTTTTATTATTTTTATAGATTTATATTATCTAAAAAATATTCAATTAAATTTAAAGCACATTTCTTCCTATATAATGCTGTTGATCTAGCACTGTTTCTAGGATTCATAATTGAAGAATATGCTTCTTGTATAGATTTGATATTGTTTTTCCATTCATTTACATCTGAAACAATATATTTTTCCTCTATACTTTCATCTCTTGTAATTGTAATACCTAATGTACAAAAACTTATTTTGAATCTGTACTTGTCATTTTCTTTGCAAACTAATGCACATATTGCAAGTTTAGATAATGCATTAGCTTTTCTAGTTCCTATTTTTCTATAAAAAGAATATTTATAATCTTTTTTCGGTATTATAATATGCGTAAGTATTTCGTCATTTTTTAATATTGTTTTACTTACTCCTGTAATAAAATCTTTTATCTTTACTTCTCTTTGAGAATCTTTACTTTTTAATACTAGAATTGCATCCATTGCATATAAAGAAGGCAGGCTATCAGCAGAAGGGGAGGCATTGCATATATTTCCTCCTATAGTGGCAATATTTCTGATAGGAGGCCCTGCTATTCCTGAAGCACTGTCTTTCAATACCTGAGGAGTTAAATCTGATTTAATAATTTCATCAAATGTAGTTAATGCTCCTATAATGATATTATTTTCATCTTCTTTTATACCTTTTAATTCATCTATATCATTTATAAATAATATAGGCTTATCAAATTTCGCTATTAAATTGCTTCCTCTAAGATGCTCTACCATTAAATCTGTACCGCCTGCAAAAATCACAGAATCATTTGAGGCTCTAAAATCTAATGCTTCATTAATATTTTTAGCTTTTAAAGTTACTGCCATAAATTTTTACCCTCCTTAAAAGCTATATCAGATGCTCTTAATACGGCACTTACTATATGATCATATCCAGTGCATCTGCATAGATTGCCTGATAATCCTTTTCTTACTTCATACTCTGTAGGTTTTCCTTTAGTATCATTCAAAATAGCTTCAGATGACATTATCATTCCCGGAGTACAGAAACCGCATTGAACAGCTCCTTCATCTATAAAAGCCTTTGTTACTATTTTACCTCTTTCAGTTTCAGAATATCCTTCTATTGTTATAATTTCTTTTCCCTCGCATAAAATTATAGGTATCAAACAAGAATTAACTACTTTTCCGTCCATAAGTACGGCACAAGCTCCGCATTCTCCCTCTCCGCATCCTTCTTTAGTACCTGTAAGTTTTAATTCATCTCTTATAAAATCTATTAATCTAGTTAAAGGATCTAACTCTGTATTAACTTCATTTCCATTTACTTTAAATTTTATAGGCATTATATCACCTCCGCTATGTTTTCAGACAGAATAGGTATTTTTGTAAAATGATGTTTCAAAGCATTTTCCATAGCAGATGCATAAGCACTTGCAGCACCGTCAAAAGTAATTTCTCCTATTCCTTTTGCACCAGAAGGACCATATTGATAAGGCTCTCCCATAATATATGTTTTTATTTCAGGCAAGTCTAAAGATGTAGGTATCATATAATCAGACATTTTTACCTGTAAGAATCTTCCGTCTTTATTCACTATGTTTTCTAAAGCCCCCCAGCCAAGTGCCTGAGCAACCCCGCCTTTTATCTGACCTTCAACTATCTTTTCATCTATAGCATATCCGCAGTCAAATACAGCCCAAACACCTACTATTTTTACTTCTAATGTAAATTTATCAATCTCAACTTCAACAACATTTATTCCAAGTCCGTAAGTAGGGTAGGCATCTCCTCTTAAATTATTGCTATCCCAATCAACTAAATGCGAAGGATGTTTATAATCTTCAGTTATTTCTATTTCTTCAGATTCATTCCATCTATCTTTTAATTTTTTGCATGCTTCCTGTATTAAATATCCTACTATCATAACTGAACGTGAAGCAACAGTCGGACCTGTATTTGGAATTACATTTGTATCATATACAGATATATCTATATTTTCTAATGGTATATTCAAATTATAAGCGGCTATTTTTCTGAATGTGGTATGAAGTCCCTGACCAATTTCTGTATTTGATGTTAGTATTGTTACTTTATTTCCTTTTTTCTTTAACTTTAATTTAGCTTTGATTATATCTCTTTCTCCGCTTCCTGTGAAAGCACATCCATGCAAGAAGCAGGAAATTCCTATTCCTCTGTACATATCATCTTTATATTTTTTCACTTTGTTTTCATAATCAGATTCTTTTAAAGCTAAATCAAGCATTTTAGGAAGTATTATATTATCATGGAATATTCCGCCTGTTATTGTAGGATCATTTTGTTTTACGAAATATTTTCTTTTGAGCTCTATAGGATCAACATTTATTTTATTAGCTACATTATCCATAGTTCTTTCTATAGCGAATATAGCCTGAGGTCCGCCGAATCCTCTGAATGCACAGCTAGGTACATTATTAGTACAGTATAATCTTCCCAAAACTCTTACATTAGGAAAATGATATACATTAGCAGCAGTATAAGTACATCTTTGCATAATAACCCTTGAGCTTGATTCATAAGCACCAGCATCCATATCTGAAACTACATCAAGAGCAATGATATTATTATTTTCATCAAGAGCAATTTTAGTTGTGATTTGAGCAGGCTGTCTTTTTACACTATAAGCTAAATCAAATTGTCTGTCTAATATAAGTTTAACTGTTTTTTTTAGTTTATGTACGGCAACGGCAACTGCAGCGGATAGTATATCAGGATAATGTTCTTTTCCTCCGAATCCTCCGCCTATAGTAGGTGATATTACTCTTACCTTTGAATCTTCAACACCAAGAACAGGAGCAACAGCTTTTTGTACATAATACGGACATTGTGTAGATGAATATAAAGTTACTCCGTCATTTTCCCAAACACCTACAGTTCCATTAACTTCCATATATAAATGTTCTTGATATGGTGTATGATATGTTTCTTCTATTATTGTTTTAGCTTTTTTGAATGCTTCATCAACATCGCCGTATCCTGCTTTAAATGAAATGAATATATTATCATCTCCATATATAGGACCGCCTAATAATTTTTTGGAGTCTTCTATATTTAATACAGGTTCTAAATCTTCATATTCTATTGTAACTTTTTCGGCTATATCATATACTACGTTTTTGTCAGGGCCTACAATAAGAAGTATTGTTTCTCCAATATATCTAACATTATCATCAGCAAAAGGACGCCAGTCAGATATAATCATAGTAGCGGCATTTTTACCAGGAACATCTCTATAATCTATTACAGAATAACCTTCAGGAAGTTCAGGGATATTTATTTTTAATATCTTAGCCCTTGCCTTTGTAGAATGAACTATTTTGGCATGCAGGACTTCTTTTCCGAAATCAATATCGTTTAAATACTTAGTTTTTCCTGTTATCTTATCAAGAGCATCTACTCTTGCTACAGAATTTTTCAATTCTTTAATTAGAGTTTCCATAAAATAGCCCTCAACTTATTATTTAATTTAAATATTGTGAATATTTATAATATATCAATAGTAGAATATTAATATATTATAATATTGACAAGCTATAAATAAACTAGATAATTTATAATTTATATAAATATCTAGTTCATTTATATACTACTAAAAATTATTTTACTACTCTAGTACCAGTTTTTCCATTGATAGCATCTTTAGCTTTTTCTAATAATGTTATCATAGCTTCTTTTCCAGCAGCTTCAACAAACTGCATACAAGCCTGTACTTTTGGAAGCATAGAACCAGGAGCAAACTGACCATCATCGCAATGTTTTTTAGCTTCTGCTATAGTCATAGAATCAAGCCATTTAACATCAGGTTTTCCGAAGTTAATAGCAACTTTTTCTACAGCAGTTAAGATGATAAGCATATCAGCATTAAGTTCTTTAGCAAGTACAGAAGCAGCAAAGTCTTTATCTATAACAGCAGCCATACCTTTCAAGTGATTACCTATTCTTATTACAGGTATTCCGCCTCCGCCGCAGCAAATTACTAATGCTTTTTCATTAAGCATAGCATTGATTGCAGTACTTTCAGCTATAGCAACAGGTTTAGGAGAAGCAACAACTCTTCTGTATCCTCTTCCTGCATCTTCTTTTACTATCCAGCCTAATTCTTTAGCTTTTGCTTCGCCTTCTTCCTTAGTCATGAATTGACCTATAGGTTTAGTAGGATTTTTGAAAGCAGGGTCATTTTCATCAACTACTACTTGTGTAATTAATGTAGCTATTGGCGGAACAGTAATCTTTCTATTAGAGAATTCTTCCATAATAGCATTCTGTAAGTCATAACCAATATAAGCCTGACTCATAGCAACACATACTGATAAAGGTATAGGATTTCCAGTATTATGATTATTAGTATATTCATTCATAGCATTGTTAATGAATCCAACTTGAGGACCATTACCATGAGCTACAATTACTTCGCATCCGCTTTCTACTAAATCTACTATATTTTTAGCAGTGATTTTTACAGCTTCCATTTGCTCAGCGAGAGTATCACCTAAAGCATTACCTCCCAAAGCAATAACAATTCTTTTCTTATTTTCCATATTTTAATATCCTAAATCAAAAATTAAATTCTTTTTATATTGGAAAAAGTGCTTTTTTTCACAATATAACAGATATAAAATGGTAAGTACTATATATATTATAGATACTTACCATCTATTTAGTTTTAATTATCCAAATATTCTTTGTTTTTTATCAGAAGCTAATTTGCTTAATACAGCTTGAGGATCTCTGAACTTAGATAAGAAGATCATAGCAACTATAACATATGGTTTGTAACTAGCTTGTTTGTAAAGAGGTACTCTGTATCTGTCGAATACTGAAGCTTCAACTTCACCATCTTTACAGCTAACATCATTAATATCAGCAGGTAAGCAGTGTAAGTATAAAGCTTTTCCGTCTTTAGTTTTTTTCATTTTTTCTTCAGTACAGCACCAATCTTTATAATTAGCATTTTGCTCTAATAATCTTTTTTCAAGAGCTTTGATACCGTCAGTGTCGCCTTTACCATAAAGGTCAGTTCTTTCCTGCATAGCAGCAAAAGGAGCCCAAGATTTAGGATAAACAACATCAGCATCTTCAAATGCTTCGTCCATATTGTTAGTGATAGTTAATTTAACACCAGCAGCTTCAGCATTTTTCTTAGCAATAGCTTCAACTTCAGGCATAAGTTCATAACCTTTTGGATAAGCTAAAGCAACATCCATACCTAATCTAGTGAATAAACCAGCAGCACCTTGAGGTACAGAAAGAGGTTTACCGTAAGAAGGTGAATAAGCCCAAGTCATAGCAACTTTTTTACCTTTTAAGTTTTCTAATCCGCCTAATTCATGGATGAAGTGTAAAGAGTCAGCCATCATTTGAGTTGGATGGTCTCTGTCACACTGTAAGTTAACTAAAGTAGGTCTTTGCTCTAATATACCGTCATTATAACCTTGTTTTACAGATTCAGAAACTTCTTTCATATATTCATGACCTTTACCAATGTACATATCATCTCTGATACCAATAACATCAGCCATGAAAGATACCATGTTAGCAGTTTCTCTAACTGTTTCACCATGAGCTATTTGGCTTTTACCTTCGTCTAAGTCTTGTACTTCTAAACCTAAAAGGTTACAAGCAGAAGCGAAAGAGAAACGAGTTCTAGTAGAATTATCTCTGAATAAAGAGATACCTAAACCAGAATCAAATACTTTAGTAGAAATGTTGCTTTCTCTTAAGAATCTTAAAGCATCAGCAACAGTCCAAACTGCTTGTAATTCATCAAAAGTTTTGTCCCAAGTTAAAAAGAAATCATTTTGATACATTTTGCCGAATTCAAGGCTATCGAGTTTTGAAATGTATTTTTGTATACCCATATTTTTTCATCCTTTTTTTATTTATTTTAATTTTTTATTAAATCACAAATTACTTATTTTCACAATAGATAGTAGGTACAGCAGCGTATAAAGCAGCACAGTTTACTAAATCTTGTTTCCAAGTTTTTTCATTAGGAGCATGTGCTTGAGCTTCAGCACCAGGTCCGAAACCTATACAAGGTATTCCGTTTCTTCCCATAATAGATACACCGTTAGTAGAGAATGTCCATTTATCAGTAAGCGGACGAGCTTTTCTTTCTTTATCTATTTCTGGAGTAGGTCCTACTCTTTCAGTACCGAATAAGCCTTTATAAGCTTCTTCTAAAGTTTTAGTAACAACATGGTCTTCAGGTATTACCCAAGTAGGGAAGTAACATTCTATTGGATAAACTAAGTTAGTCCAAGAAGGTCTGTCATAGTTATACATAGATACTTCAGCACCATATTTTTTAACATTAGGAAGATTTCTAATTTCTTCTAAGCAGCTTTCCCAAGTTTCACCAGCTGTCATTCTTCTGTCTAATGAAATAGAACAAGAGTCAGCTACAGCACATCTGCTTGGAGAAGTGTAGAAAATTTGAGAAACTGTTACAGTACCTCTTCCTAAGAAGTTAGCTTCTTTG
>CASGDY010000074.1 GCA_949300355.1 uncultured Brachyspira sp. | reverse complement strand
AAAGTTAAAAACATAGTAATTTATGTATGAAAAAAATAAATTTTTTAAAAAAGTTTATTTTTTAGGTGTGAATAGATTGTACAATAAAAATATATAATAAGTTTAATAAAATACTTTATATAGTATAAGAGGTTTATTTTATATAAAAAATAAAAAAATAACTTGCAAAAATATAATCAATGTATTATACTATATTCAAGTTCTTTGACATTTGTATGTAAAATAGATATTAATGTGAAAAGAATATAATCGCTAAAAAATAGCAGTCTCGATACCCTACTAAATGTAGGAAAGCGGGATTATTAAGTGATTCATTGGTAGCAAATGAGTCTCGATACCCTACTAAATGTAGGAAAGCGGGATTGATTCCAGTCTAATTTTTGCATTTTATCGTCTCGATACCCTACTAAATGTAGGAAAGCGGGATAAAATTTAAATTTCGTTGAGTTAATTGGAGTCTCGATACCCTACTAAATGTAGGAAAGCGGGATTAACAGCATCACACCAAAACTTTTTAGAAGTCTCGATACCCTACTAAATGTAGGAAAGCGGGATTTTAAATTCATTATTTACTTCTACTATAATGTCTCGATACCCTACTAAATGTAGGAAAGCGGGATCTTTTGCCGCTCTTTGAACGATATCGTCGTGTCTCGATACCCTACTCAAAGTCGTGTGACTTTGGCTATAAAAAAATCGAGCGGCTGATAACTTTAGTTGTAAGCACCTTTCAGCAAGATTTTTTTATTGATAATGTAGGAAAGCGGGATAAATCCATGATCGATTTTTAATTTATTGGTGTCTCGATACCCTACTCAAAGTCGTGTGACTTTGGCTATAAAAAAATCGAGCGGCTGATAACTTTAGTTGTCAGCACCTTTCAGCGAGATTTTTTTATTGATAATGTAGGAAAGCGGGATCAAGTTTAATGAGTTAAGTTTATCGTTTAAGTCTCGATACCCTATTTAAAGGCTTTTTGCCTTTGGTTATAAGAAATTGATTAAGTTGATAGCTTGATGCGATAAACGAGCATCTTATAACTTCAGTTATAAGATCCATTCAGCGAGTTTACCGCTAGCAACAATGAAAGATTTTTTTATTAGTGATATAGGAAAGCGGGATTTAATATTTTTATTCTTTATTTAGTTTTGATCTTTATACAATACTCTTTTTTCTATAAAGATTATTTGATTTTACATACAATTTGTCTCTTGTAATCAATATCTTGAAACGGATTAAATGTCTGAATAATTTCTAATATGTAATGTTTAGCATAGAGTTGTAATTATCTTATATTAAATACTGATATATTTTTTATTATTTGATAATTTTTATTAATAATTTTTTAATATTTTATAATAATTTTTATTATTAGTCTTGAAATAAAATATTTATTTAGTATAATATGTTTATTGATAATAAATACTATTAAGGAGTTTTTAATATGTCAGATAAAAAATTAACAACTGAATTCGGTGCTCCGGTTGAAAATAATCAGCATTCTATGACAGCAGGCGCCAGAGGTCCTATGCTTTTACAAGATGTATGGTTTATGGAAAAGATGGCACATTTTGACAGAGAAGTTATACCAGAAAGAAGAATGCATGCTAAAGGTTCTGGTGCTTATGGTACATTCACTGTAACTCATGATATTACACAATATACCAAAGCAAAAATATTCTCTGAAATTGGAAAGAAAACTGATTTATTTGTAAGATTTTCTACAGTAGCAGGTGAGAGAGGTGCAGCAGATGCTGAAAGAGATATAAGAGGTTTTGCTATTAAATTCTATACTGAAGAAGGAAACTGGGATTTAGTTGGAAATAACACTCCTGTATTTTATTTCAGAGATCCTTTAAAATTCCCTGATTTGAATCATGCTGTAAAAAGAGATCCTAAAACTAATATGAGAAGTGCTCAAAATAAATGGGACTTCCTTACTTCTTTACCAGAGGCTATTCACCAAATAACTATAGATATGAGCGACAGAGGTATACCTTATAGTTACAGGCATATGCATGGTTTCAGCAGTCATGCTTATAGTTTCATAAATAAAGAAGGCAAAAGATATTGGGTAAAATTCCACTTCAAAACTCAGCAGGGAATTAAAAATTTAACAGATCAGGAAGCTGAAGCAATCATAGCAAAAGACAGGGAAAGTTCTCAAAAAGACTTATTTGAAGCTATAGAAAGAGGCGATTTCCCTAGATGGAATATGAAAATTCAAATAATGACTGAAGAACAGGCTAATGCAAGCAAAAGAAATCCATTTGACTTAACAAAAACTTGGTCTCAAAAAGAATATCCTTTAATCGATGTAGGTGTATTAGAATTAAATAGAAACCCTGAAAACTATTTCGCAGAAGTAGAACAATCAGCATTCAGCCCTTCTACAATAGTTCCAGGTATAGGATTCTCACCAGACAGAATGCTTCAGGGAAGATTATTCTCATACACTGATACACAAAGATATAGATTAGGTGTTAACTATTCAAGCATACCAGTAAATGCTCCAAAATTTAAACCTAATACTTATCATAGAGATGGATATATGAGAGTAGAGTCTAATGGTTCTAAAGTAGAATATGAACCAAATTCTCAAGGTGAATGGAAAGAACAGAAAGAATATGCTGAACCGCCTCTAAAAATTTACGGCGATGCTTACAGATATGATCATAGAGAAGATGATGATGATTATTACACAGATGCAAGAGCTTTATTCAATCTTATGACAGATGCACAAAAACAAGTATTATTTGAAAATACAGCAAGAGATATGAATGGTGTTACTAAAGAAGTACAATTAAGACATATAAAAAACTGTATGAATGTTGATAAAGCTTATGGACTTGGGGTTGCTAAAGCATTGGGTTTTGATGAGAAAGACATAAAATAAATAAAAATAGAATATATACGAATAAATATTAAATAAATTATCAAATTTTAATCTCTGCGGCTAATATCTTTATCATTAAAGGTATTAGCTGTTTTTTTATAAATATTTACTTAATTTCTATTATATTATAGAATAGAATAAAAACATAAAAAAATATTTTAAGGGTTTATTATGACTTTATCTTTTACTAAAATGCATGGAATAGGAAATGATTATATTTATGTAGATTGCTTTAAAGAGAAATTTACTGTTGAAGATGCTGTTAAATATTCACCTATATTAAGTCATAGACATTATTCTATAGGAGCTGACGGTATAATACTTATAATGCCGAGTGATAAAGCAGATGTGCAAATGAGAATGTTTAATGCTGACGGAAGCGAATCTGAAATGTGCGGTAATGGTATAAGATGTGTGGCTAAATATGTTTATGATAAAGGAATAAGTAAAAATAATCCTCTAAAAATAGAAACTTTAAGAGGTATTTTAGAAGCTAAGCTATTCATAGAGAATGATGAAGTTGATAAAGTTGAAATAAATATGAGTTCTCCTATACTTGAAGGGCTCAAAATACCTACTACTATAGATAAAAATCCTATTATTGATGAGCCTATAACATTTAATGGCAAAACATATTATTTTACTGCTGTATCTATGGGTAATCCTCATGCTGTAATATTTATGGATAATATTGATAATTTAGATATAAATTCTATAGGAAGCTATATAGAAAATAACAGTATATTTCCAAACAGAACTAATGTTGAATTTGTAGAGATAATAAATAGGGGAGAGGTGAAGCAAAGAACTTGGGAGCGAGGAAGCGGTGAAACTTTAGCCTGCGGTACAGGTGCTTCAGCCGTATGTGTTGCCGGATTTATAAGCAAAAGAACTGATAATATTATACTTAATCATCTTTTAGGCGGTGATTTAGTATTGAGATATGAAAACAACAGCGTTTTTATGAAAGGTGAAGCAAGATATTCTTTTGAAGGTAAAGTTTTAATATAGAATTTTTATATATATTAAATATTAATAACAATTATTTAATAATTATTAATATTTATTTAATGCAATGTAAAAAAAATATATTTTTTAACTGACTTTTTTTAAAAAAATGTTAATATTTAAAATATGGTGTGTATTTTCGGTATTAGCTAATTTATAATTAATAGGATATTAAAAAAATTTAACAGGAAGTTTATGAAAAGAATAGTTATAATATTAGTTTTATTTCTTTGCAATCTCAATTTGGAGACGCATAATTTCAATATCAGTGATTACTCCTTTCCTTCTAATGATTGGGTAAGATTGATTAAAGATGTATCTAATCATTATAGTCAGGATTTTTGGTTTATAAAAGATGTTTTCGATGTTTGCAGTAATTATGATGTCGATCCTCTTTTAATGGTGGCTTTAATTAAGGTGGAAAGCAGCTTCATACCTACAGCACTTTCAAGAAAAAATGCTTACGGATACTGCCAAATAACACCTATTGCCAATAAAGATGTTGATCCCAAATTGAACAGATATGATCCTAGAGATAATATTGTGCTTGGTGTAAGATTCATAGATAAAATTTTGGATAAATTCGACGGCGATATCGTAAAATCTCTTAGATATTATAATGCAGGAAATGCTTATGATGTATATGGTGAATCTTATGCAGAAAAGATAAAGTATGAATATAATACTATGGTTAGTCTTTATGTGAAAGAAGATAGTTCATATGGTGCTATATATAGAAAAGAGGCCTTTTAAAGCCCCTTATCTATTACTAGTTATGTATTATTTTTAATTATCTTTTCAAGTTTACAACTGTAGCAAGTAAGTTATCACTAGTTTGTACTGCTTTTGAGTTCATCTCATAAGCTCTTTGTGCAACTATCATATCAACCATTTCGTCAACAACTTTAACGTTTGACATTTCAACGAAACCTTGGTGAATTCTTGGGAATCCGTTAGCACCTGGTTCGCCTTCAAAAGCTGGTCCGCTTGCTATAGTTTCTTTATATAAGTTATCACCTATAGATAAAAGCCCAGGCTGATTGATGAATCTATGAAGTGTAATTTGTCCTATTTCTACAGGATCATTTTCATCACCTATTTTCACAGAAACAACACCCTCTCTTGATATGCTTATCTGTTCTACCAAGAAATTTTCAGGGAATACTATTTCAGGAACCAATCTGTATCCATTTGATGTAACCATTTGACCATTAGCATCAATCTTGAAAGAACCGTCTCTAGTATAAGAAACACTTCCGTCAGGCATTAATACTTGGAAGAATCCTTCTCCTTCTAATGCTAAATCAAGTTTATTTCCTGTAGCCTGTAAAGAACCTTGATCAAACATTTTTTGAGTGGCAGCACTTTTTACACCTAGTCCTGTTTGAAGTCCTACAGGTGTTACAGTATCTTCTGTAGCAGGAGTTCCTTGTATTTTTAAGTTTTGATATATTAAATCTTCAAAATCAGCTCTAACTTTTTTATATCCTATAGTATTAACATTTGCAAGGTTATTGGCTATAGTATCAGTTTTGAACTGCATACCATTCATACCGCTTGCAGCTGTCCATAAAGAACGTACCATATAATACACTCCATTATCTTATAAATTTATTATATTATATCTTCGGTAATTATAAAAATTGCTTTATAGAATTTATATAAAAAATATTATGTTAAGTAAAAAAATAAAAAATGGGAACTTTTTTAAGTTTTATTCGTCTAACAAAGTACATGGTATATAAAACATAATGTATTTAAGGAGGTTTTAATTATGTTCAAAATATTATTATTCAACAAAAAATTTATATTTACAGTTTCAGCAATGATTTTATTGTCTATGTCTGTATTTGCAAGAGGGTATGAGTCAGATGATTTTAATTTTAATAGGAGGAATGGATTTTATGGAAGAAAACTTCCTAATATACAGCTTACATCTGAACAAATGTCACAAATACAATCTATAGAAAATAAATATTATACTCAAATAGAAAATTTGAGAAAGGATATTTATAATCAAATACAAATTATAAGGTTAGAAATGTCAAAGGAAACCCCTGATATTAGTATTATTGATAAGGCAATAGATAATAAAACTAAATCAGCATCTGAATTGCAAAAGATAAGAATTCAATGTTTTTTAGAAATGGATAAAGTATATAAAACAAATTAATTAATATTCATAATAACATAGTATTTAGCATATACTCATAATTTTTATAATAGTTGCTCATAAATCAATAAAAAGCCTGATTAACTAAGTTAATCAGGCTTTGATAATTAATCATTTTTTTATAAATCAATATTATTAAGGCACATTGATATTCTCTAAAAGATTTTATATTATTGCTAATAAAAATTGTTCGCTAGAAAAATCTGCCAAGTAAACTTAGCAGATGCTCACAATTTTTATAATTATTAATAAATCATATAATAAAAAAGCCCGATTATTTAATAATCAGGCTTTATAATCAATCATATTTTTTATTAATTATTAAGGTACATTGATATTAGCGAGCAAGTTTTCTATAATCATATCGCTATTAACATTTTCAGCCTGTGCTTCATAGCTTACGCTTATTCTATGTCTTAATATCTCATAAGCAACGGCTCTTATATCTTCAGGCATTACGAATCCTCTGCCCTGCATCATAGCATTTGCTTTTGCTGCTTTAGTTAAATATATTCCTGCTCTTGGAGAAGCTCCGTATTCTATGTATTCGCTTTGAAGTTTATAATCTTTTGGATTTCTTGTGGCATCTATAATGTTTACTATATAATCAATCAATCTTTCTTCTATATGTATTTGATTAGCTAATTTTCTTAATTTTTCTATAGTTTCTATTGTAGTTATAGGTTTTAATTCTGCAGGTTTTGAAGATGACATATTTTTTATTATAGTTTTTTCTTCGCTTTTAGTAGGGTATTTTACTATAACTTTAAGCATAAATCTGTCAACCTGAGCTTCTGGAAGAGGGTATGTTCCTTCCTGTTCTATAGGGTTCTGAGTTGCTAATACCAAGAATACATCAGGAAGTCTATATGTTTTATCTCCTATTGTAACCTGATGTTCTCCCATAGCCTCCAAAAGTGCGGACTGTACTTTAGCAGGCGAACGGTTTATCTCATCGGCTAATATTATATTAGAAAATATAGGACCTTGTTTAGGAAGAAATACCGAATTTTTTATGTCGTAGATTTCAGTACCAACTATATCTGCAGGAAGCAAATCCGGTGTAAACTGTATTCTTTTGTAGCTTGCATCTATTGTGCTTGCCAATGATTTTACAGTTAATGTTTTTGCAAGTCCCGGTACTCCTTCTAACAATACATGTCCATCACATATAATTCCTAATAGCAGCTTATCGAGCATATTTTCCTGTCCGATAATTACTTTTTTTATTTCATTTTTTATGGCATTTACAACATCAAGAGCCATTTTTGAAGCCTCTGATATAGCTTGTAAATCCTTACTGGCATTAGCTATTTCACTGCTGATTTCATTTGTATTTTCGCTGTTATTGATATTATCTGTCATATGTTATTCCTCATAGTTCTTTATATATATTAAAATTACGATGTTTGTTTATTTGCAAAGTTCTTTTTATTTAATTTATGCTGATCTTTTATAAATTTATAAATTAAAAGTGCTATAAGTATTATTACAATCCATTGCCCTATCATTATTAATAAAAACCATGAACTGAATACCCTTATATTATGTTCAGCTATCATTTGTTCTTTAGGTACTAAACTGTTTCCCCTCTCTACATTATAGTATCTTGCTTCCAACTCAGGTATTTTTAATTTACCTTTTCTCAAGGGCTTCATAGTATATATTATTTTATAATTCATAGTAGGAATTTCATTATCCTTATGTATAGTTTCTATTTCTACTCTTTCATTAAGCACTTCAAAATCGCTTATAGCATTTGTATTTATCCCTTCAGGTTTGAATTTATCAGCATCTCCCGTATATAAAAGAGTGTATTCTAAATTCTGCCAAAGATATAAATTCTTTTTGCTTACTTTTTCCTCTACTATCACTATGGGGTATAGTGCATTTACTGTTATCATTATTATTAAAAAAATATAGTATTTAATCATTGAAGTAGATTATATAAAAATGCAAAAAAAGTCAATAGATTTACTGATTAAGTACATTTACTTTATAAAATTCAAACTTTCATTAAAATATATGCAGTTTAATAGTGAATTTTATTTTATAAATCTGTTAAAATCAAATG
This sequence comes from uncultured Brachyspira sp., assembly GCA_949300355.1. GTDB lineage: Bacteria > Spirochaetota > Brachyspiria > Brachyspirales > Brachyspiraceae > Brachyspira. Next base: position 3,817 of record CASGDY010000074.1, on the reverse strand, counting down.
TATATGATATAGAAGCACCTATTCCAAAATAGAATCCTGAGGCTAATTGCTCTAAATACGGAGTAAAGTTTAGAGATAGGCTAGCATCGCTGTTTAATACTAAATATAAACCTAATCCTAAATGATTAAGATATAAAAATGCACTATTGTAGAAATCATAAGCTATATGATATTCCAAATATATTCCTGCAAGGGAGAAACCAAATAAAGCTCCCGGATATACTCCTAAAGCCATTTTTAACCTTATAGATTCTACAACTCCTCTAGGATCATCAAAATACATAGGAAGCTCAAAATTAGCATACATAGTAAGAAAGTCGCCCAATCCTATTAAATAGTGTATTTGAGGATTGAGTCCGAATTTCTGCTCAGAAGAACCAGGGAACAATACTTCTATAGCACCTATAAAACCATTAAAAAATTGAAATCTAGGCATAATAGAAAACTGAGGCTGTCCTGCCACTCCTACTCCGACTTTTGGAATATAAGTTATAGGAACAATTCTTGCAAATATATCAAAATTTCTTAATATTCCAAAGTTTATCATTAAGGGACTTGATAAAGTATAATTTTTAGTACCTATTCTGTCATTATTAAGATAAAGTGTACCGCCAAGACGTAATGCCCCAGTCATTCCTGTATACATTTTATATGGAAATGAATAAAGCAAACCAGATAATGCAGATATTAATATAAATGTAAAAATTAACTTTCTCATATATTATACTTCTACTATTTAATAATACAATAATACACTTAATACAAAAAAATATCAATAAATTTTACAAACAGAAATATTTTTAAATATAAAAAATGATAGTTTAATTGATATATTAATATTATAATATCAAACAATAACTGATGAATGATTATTAAAAAATATTAGACTTGTTTCAAAAGTATTTGATAAAATTAGTAGTATAATTTTTTATATAATTCAAGATATAAAGTAATGTTTTATATGTTGTATAATTTCTAATTTTAATGTATAAAATTGCAGTTCTTTCATAGAACGAAGCGTAGCGGGCAGAGCCTTGCTTCTTTGGGACACCATCGAGTAGGTGCCTATTCAGAAAAAGAAGTAGGGACTTGAGAAACACACAGCGTGGTGGGTAAAGCCCAAGTTATAAAAACAAAAATACTAAAAATTAAAATAGTGTAAATATTTATTGATTTAGTTTTGAAACAAGCCTATTAATTATCTTTAATAGTATTGTTTTTTTATTAATTTCCTATAAAATAGATATATATTAAAATAAAAAATAGTGATATATTATGAAAAAAATAGGTATTTATATAGATTTAGAAAATGTATTTTATTTAAGCTATGATATTAATTTCGGATTTATGCTTAATAATATACTTTCTTTTTATAAGAATAATTTAAAAGATAAAGAAATTTTTTACTCTGTAAAAAATGCTTACGGGGATGCAAAATCTATAAAAAAATATGCAAAAAATTTAAGAGATCTGCATATAGATATTACTTACTCAGTACCTGTTAATAAAGCTAAAAATATGGCTGATATGATATCATCAATAGATGCATTTGAAGATTTTGTTATAAATAAAAAAATAGACATTGCTGTATTTGTAACAAGAGATGTTGATTATACCATTGTTATGGACAGATTAAGAAGGCATGGTGCTGAAATAGGTATTGCCACAGTATATGACAATACCAAAAGAGAAATATTTAAAAATTCATGCAGTCACATATTTAAAATTGAAGATTATAAAATTGCTGAAAAAGAAGAAAGTGAAATAAAAATAGAAAATAGAGAAAATACAATAGATAAAAATGAATTCTTGAATTTCTTTTATAATAGAATATTAGAAATATATAATAACAGTGAAGATACTGAAAATATAAAAATTTCTATTTCAGATATATGCAATAAAATTAACGAAGACTTTAATTTTGAAAAGGGCAAAAGTGCTATAGAGGAAACTCAATTCAAAAAAATGAAAAATGTTCTTAAATATTTAAATAATAACGGAATAGAAACAAAAATAGACTGTGATGATTTTTATATTAATGATATAAATATATTTAAAAATGTTATGTCTGGCATATTGAACCTTAATACATGCGAGATTAGTGAGAAAAATTTTGTATTAGCATTTAATGAGATAATATTTAATTGTGAGGAAAATACAAATATATCCTTAGCTAATGTAATGAATGAAATAAATAAAAAATTCGGTATAAATAATGGTTCAAGTGCTGTAAAACATACAAAATTTAAAAAGCCTAGCAAATTTATAAGCTATATAATAAAAAAAGAAGTTCCTATTGAATTATCTAATAAAGGTAATTCTTTTGTAATGAAAGATAAAAACAAAGTATTAGAAATACTAACAAATTTAGAAAATAAATAAAATCTATAAACAATCTAATATATAGTGTAAAAGGAAAAATAAAAATTATGTATAATATAACAGTAATTGGAATGGGACTAATGGGCGGTTCTCTAATTAAGGCATTGAAATCAAGCGGTCAAAATTATAATGTGTATGCTATAGATATAAATAAACAAAATATAGAATCAGCTTTACAAGACGGATATATTTCAAAAGGCTATACTAATTATGATAATATAGAAGAATGTATAAAGAACTCAGATATTATTATGATATGTACAGTTCCTTCTATAGCAATAGATATTATAAATAAATATAAACATTTAATTGATAATGATAAAATACTTTCAGACTTTTGCGGAGTTAAAACTGACATATTTAATAACACAAAAGATAAAAAATATGTAGGACTTCATACTATGGCAGGAAAAGAGAAAGGAGGATATATCAATTCATCTGAAAATTTATTTAAAAATTCAAATGCTATAATAGTAAATAATGAAAATGCAAATCAAGATGATATAAATATTATAGAAAAGCTTGCAAAAGATATAGGCTGTTCTAAAATTATAGTATCAACCGCTCAGAAACATGATGAAATGATAGCTTTTACAAGTCAGCTTATGCATATCATAGCCTGCGGTATTGTAAATCATGATCACTTTTTAGCTTCATTAGGTTATGAAGGAAACAGTCTTGGAGATCATACGAGGGTAGGAACAATAGATGCTAATATGTGGAGCGAGCTTTTTATATACAATAGCGAATATTTATCAGATTCATTAAAAAAATATATAGAATGCTTAGAAGATTTTACAAATGCTTTAGATAATAAAAACATAGAAGAATTAAAAAAACTGATGAATAATTCTAATAATATAAAAAATGAATGGCTTAGCTGTAAAAAACAATATTAATAAACATAAAATATATTGACAAAAAAACAAAATATGTTAGAATATACTAACAAAGGTTAAATAACCTTAATAATACTGTCAATGAGTTTGTATCTTTGGATACGATATTTTATAACCTTCATTTAATTAAACTGTATGTCCCCCAAAATAGTGTTTTTGGGGGATAATATTAAACAAATGCTTTCTATATAAAAAACAAGTAATATAAGAATAAGTAAAAATTATTATAGTTTGACATTATAAATAATATTGCTATAATGAAATAATTATCAATAGAATAATCTAATATAAATTGCAGGTAAATAACAGAAATATGAAAGTAATAAAATTATTGAAAAGAATTAATAAAGAAAAAGAATTAGATATTTCAGATTATAAAAAAAGATACATAGAAACTAAAAAAGATAAGCTGCGTTTTGATAAAATGCTTCAGAAGTCCGTATCAATGGGACTTGTAATGAAAAAATCAAATATTCTTAAACTTACAAATGAAGGTAAAGCATATTTAGATAGAGAATTGAAAAGAATAACAGAGA
>CASGDY010000073.1 GCA_949300355.1 uncultured Brachyspira sp. | reverse complement strand
TATTGACATTTATTGTTTTTTGTGTATAATGTATTACTATGAAAGATAAGATTATTATTAACTCTATCATAAGCAGTTCTTTTTGCTTTTCATTCTTCTTTAACTTTTTTGGCGTTTAAGACGCCAGTATATTCTATTTTTCACAACAATAAAAACAAATACATAATAAATTAATTTTTTAATTATTAAGAAAACATATAAAATAGAACAATTCAATTAACATAATATTTTAAATTTAAGGAGATAATTACTATGATTATTGTAATGAAGCCGAATGCTAAAGAAGAATATATAAACAATATAACTGAAAGACTTATCAATGCCGGACTTGGTACTAATAAAATAGTAGGTGTTGACTGTACAGTTATAGGTATAGTAGGGGATACTTCTAAAGTTGATAGAGAATTAATGGCTACTTTACCAGGTGTGGCAAGAGTTTTAAAAGTACAAGAGCCTTTCAAAAGAGCTAACAGAGCTTTCAAAAAAGAGGATACTGTTGTTGATGTAAGCGGTGTAAAAGTAGGTGCTGGAAAACCTGTAATAATAGCAGGCCCTTGTTCCGTTGAAAGTGAGGAGCAGGTTATTAATATTGCTAAAAGTGTAAAAGCAGCAGGAGCTTCAATACTTAGAGGCGGAGCTTTCAAGCCTAGAACTTCACCTTATGCTTTCCAAGGCTTAGCTCTTGACGGACTTAAAATATTAAAACTTGCAAAAGAAGAAGTTGACATTCCTATAGTAAGTGAAATCGTATCTATAAGACATTTAGAAGATTTTGAAAATACTGTTGATATGATTCAGATTGGGGCAAGAAATATGCAGAACTTCGAGCTTTTAAAAGAAGTAGGAAAATTAAAAAAGCCTATACTTTTAAAAAGAGGTTTAGCTAATACTATGGAAGAATGGCTTATGAGTGCTGAATATATTTTGGATAAAGGTAACAGCAATGTAGTATTATGCGAAAGAGGTATAAGAACTTTTGAAACTTATACTAGAAATACTTTCGATGTTTCTGCAATACCTATAATAAAAAGAATGAGTCACTTACCTGTAATAGGCGATCCTTCACATGCCAGCGGTAAAGCATGGATGGCACTTCCTCTTACTTTGGCTGCTCTTGCTGCTGGTGCTGACGGTATGATTATAGAAGTACATAATGATCCTGAACATGCTTTATGCGATGGTGCTCAGTCTATAAAACCTGATACTTTTGAAGAGATTATGGCTTCTGTTAATATGATGGCTGATACTGTTAGTAAAATAAAAGAACGTCATGGCGGTAAGATTTATACTAAGTAATTAATTTTTATTTAAAATAAATTTTTAAAACTATGTATTTGATATAAATATAATAACAAATACATAGTTTTTGATTTTTTAAATATTAGATAAATCCATTATAGTGAAATTCATAGATTCTATAACTTTAAGTAAAGCATAAGCTGTATCTAATGAGGTAAGGCAGGATATGTTGTTTTCAGCAGAAGCTCTTCTTAATTCCAAACTGTCTGAATGTGTTTGGCTATTGCTTTCTATTGTATTTATAACATAATCAACTTTGCCTAGTTTTATTGTATCTATTATATTTTCTAAACCTTCTTCATAGATTTTTGATACTTCTTTAACATAGAGTCCTTTTTCTCTCAAGAAATTAGCAGTTCCTTTTGTAGCATATATTCCGTAGCCTATATTAGAAAATCTTTTTGCCAAATCAAGTATTTCATTTTTATGATTATCCGAAATAGTAAGAAGTATATTTCCTTGTAAAGGTATTCTTAATCCGCTTGCTATTAATGCTTTGTACAATGCCTTTTCAAAATTAATATCAAAACCTAATGCCTCGCCTGTACTTTTCATTTCAGGGCCAAGTATTGTATCAACTTTTCTTAATTTAGAGAAAGAAAATACAGGAGCTTTAACAAATACTTTATCAGATTCTTCTTTATATAAATTATAGTATCCTTGTTCTTTTAATGATTTACCAAGTATGCACATAGTAGCCACATTCGCCATCGGAACATTAGTTATTTTGCTTAAGAAAGGTACTGTTCGGCTGCTTCTAGGATTTACTTCAAGCACATAAACATTATTCTCTTTATCAACTATAAATTGTATATTGTAAAGCCCTATGAAATTAAATCCCATTCCTATTCTTTTAGCATAATCAATGATAGTCTCTTTTACTTTGTTTGATATTGTTTGAGTAGGGTATACGCTTATAGAATCTCCGGAGTGAATTCCTGCTCTTTCTATATGCTCCATAATGCCCGGAATAAATACATTATTTTCACTGTCGGCAATAGCGTCAATTTCTATTTCCTTACCTATAACATATTTGTCAATGAGTATAGGAGCTTTATTGCTTACTTCTTTTACAGCAGTTTCCATATAAACTTTCAAAGATGCATCATTATCTACTATCTCCATAGCTCTTCCTCCAAGTACATAACTAGGACGAACTAAAACAGGATATCCTATATCATTTGCTATTACTAAAGCCTCATCAACAGTTATAGCAGTTTCACCTTTTGGCTGAGGAATATCAAGAGTTTTTAACATCTCTTCAAATTCATGTCTGTCTTCTGCTTTATTGATATTTTCTAAAGAAGTGCCGAGTATATTTACTCCATGCATGACTAATTTTTCAGCTAGATTTATTGCAGTTTGTCCTCCGAATTGTACTATAACTCCTTTAGGCTTTTCAAGTTCTATTATATGCATAACATCTTCTATAGTTAATGGTTCAAAATAAAGTTTATCGGATATAGAAAAATCAGTTGATACAGTTTCAGGGTTATTGTTTATTACTATGGCTTCATAACCCGCCTCTCTTATAGTCATAACAGAATGAACTGTGGAATAATCAAACTCTACACCTTGTCCTATTCTTATAGGGCCAGAACCTAATACTATTATGCTTTCTTTTCCGCTTTTAAAAGATTCATTTTCATTTTCATAAGTAGAATAGAAATAAGGAGTTTCGCTTTCAAATTCTCCTGCACAAGTATCAACCATTTTATATACAGGGATTATATTATTCTCATGTCTTAATTTATATATATCAATCTCTTCCATTCCCCAAATTTTAGATATATAACTATCAGAAAATCCTCTCTCTTTGCATCCTCTTAAAACATCTATATCCATTTTATTTTTATATAATTTTTCTTCTAATAAAATTATATTTTTTATTTTATCTAAAAAGAATTTATCTATATGAGTAATATCTATTATATCATTTAAATCTTCTTTTCGTCTTATAAGTTCAGCTATAATAAATATTCTTAAATCATCTCTTAATTCAATACGCTCCCATAATTTTTTAGTTGTATATTCAGAAACATCATTATGTATTATATGATCGCATTTTATTTCAAGAGAACGAACAGCTTTCAAAAATGATTCTTCAAAATTTCTTCCTATACTCATAACTTCGCCTGTAGCTTTCATCTGTGTTCCTAATTGTCTGTCAGCATTTGGGAATTTATCGAATGGAAGTCTTGGAAATTTTGTAACTACATAATCAATGGAAGGCTCAAAACATGCAAAACTTTTTTTAGTTATAGGATTAAGTATTTCATCCAAAGTCATACCAACAGCTATTTTTGCACTTATTTTCGCAATAGGGTAGCCTGTAGCCTTACTTGCCAAAGCACTTGAACGAGATACTCTAGGATTAACTTCTATTATATAATATTTAAAACTGTTTGGATCTAATGCTAATTGTACATTACATCCCCCGCATATTTTTAAAGCTCTTATTATTTTAAGACTTACATTTCTAAGCATTTGATTTTCTGCATCGCTTAAAGTCTGACAAGGAGCAACTACTATACTGTCTCCGGTATGTATTCCAACAGGATCAACATTTTCCATATTACATACCACAATGGCATTATCATTATTATCTCTTATTACTTCGTATTCTATTTCTTTATATCCTGCAATACTTTTTTCAACCAAGCATTCATGTACAGGACTTATTTTCAAACCTGTTTCGCATATTTCGATTAATTCTTTTTCATTGCGTGCAAATCCGCCTCCTGTTCCTCCTAATGTATATGCAGGACGAACAACCAAATGATAGCCTATTTTGTTTGCAAATTCAATTGCCTCTTCAACACTATGTACTATTATGCTTTCAGGTACAGGTTCATTAATTTCGTTCATAAGATTTTTAAAAAGTTCTCTGTCTTCAGCACAATTTATAGCATTTAAATCCGTACCTAAAATCTCAACATTATATTCATCTAATATTCCGCTTTCAGCAAGTTCAACAACCAGATTTAATCCTGTTTGTCCTCCGAGAGAACCCAATATTGCATCCGGTCTTTCTTTATATATTATTCTTTTAGCAAAGTTTAAATTTATAGGTTCTATATATACTTTATCAGCAACGGCGGCATCAGTCATTATTGTGGCAGGATTTGAATTTATAAGTACAACTTCATATCCTTCTTCTTTTAAAGACTGACATGCTTGAGTACCGGCATAATCAAATTCTGCAGCCTGTCCTATAATAATAGGACCCGAACCAATTACTAATATTTTTTTTATATCTGTTCTTTTAGGCATTTTTCTCTCCATAATTGTTGTTTATCATATCAATAAAATTATCAAATAAATATTTACTGTCTTCAGGTCCCGGACTTGATTCAGGGTGATACTGAACAGAAAATACAGGATATCTTTTATGCTTCACTCCCTCACAGCTTCCGTCATTCAAAGATACATGCGTCATAATTAAGTCTGTATTTGCTAAACTTTCTTCTTTTACTGCATAACTGTGATTCTGACTTGTTATGCTGATTTTTCCAGTTTCTAAATCTTTAACTGGGTGATTTCCGCCTCTATGCCCGAATTTTAACTTAATAGTATCAGCACCGCATGCTAAACTTATAAGCTGATGACCTAAACATATACCAAATATTGGAACTTTTCCTATAAGTTCTTTTATTGTATTTATAGACTCTTTAACATCTTTAGGGTTTCCTGGTCCATTTGAAAGCATTATTCCATCTGGATTTAAACTCATTATAGTTTTAAAATCTGTATCATAAGGAACTACAATTAAATCGCAGTTTCTTTTGCTCAACTCTCTTATTATTCCAAGTTTTGCCCCGAAATCTATTAATACAACTTTCTTTCCTCTATTTGGAATTGGAAATGCATTTTTTGTAGAAACCATTTTTACATGATCATTCATATATGGTGTTTCTTTAAGCATTTTTACTATATCATCTTTATTTTCTATGGTGTCGCTCATTATTGCTTTTAAAGTTCCTATTTCTCTTATTTTCTTTGTTATTGCTCTAGTATCTATGTTTTCTATAGCAGGAATATTTTTTAGTTTCAAAAATCCGTCTATAGTTTCTGCATTCCTAAAGTTATTAGGATTTTTACATGCTTCTTTGACTATAAGTCCGAATATTGCAGGATTCAAACTTTCAAAATCATCCCTATTTATACCGTAATTTCCTATAAGCGGATAAGTCATAACAGTAATTTGTCCGCAGTAAGATAAATCTGATAATACTTCCTGATAACCTGTCATAGATGTATTAAAAACTAATTCACCTATTTTGAAGTTATCTGCCCCAAAACCTATTCCTTCATAATGACTTCCGTCTTCAAGTATTAAGTAGCGTTTCAAATTTTACCTTCCTATAATTCTAAATTTTTTTTAGATTTTTATTTAAAATAAAAAAAAGATTGGAAATCAACTGAAAGTCAATCTCCAATCTTTTTAAGATTATCAAAAACTGCATTTTTCGCAGTATTTTTTTTAGTTTAAACTTTTTCCAAATCATAATTGTATTTCTTATATTTAATTTTTCCAATTATAACATATAGTAATATATTTTACAATTCATTTTTTATTAATCAATATTAATTATTTATAAATCTGAACGGATACCCTTTTAGTTTCTTCGTCAAGCCATTTTATAAATGATTCTCTCATTTTAGATTCACTTAAATAGTTTTTTACTCTAGTTCTTATGCTTTCCATATCCTTTTCTATTTCTATTATTTTTACTATATAGAATCCTTTTCCTACTAATTCTCTCACGCTGCTTACCGTACCTGCTTTATATCCTCTTTTAGCTAAAGTAAGACCTGCATTTATTTGTGCCGGTAAAGATCTTTTTCCAGCATCATAAAGAAGATTATATCCTAAATCGCCTCCATTGTTTTTTGTTGCTTCATCTTCACTGTATTGCTTAGCAAGTTCTGCAAAATCCTGTCCTCTTGCTGCCATGCCTCTTACTTTGCTTGCTAATTCCTGCTTTTCTCCTTTTTCTGTAAATGTAGCAGCTTTGAAAAATATCCAAGAAAGTTTTACTAAAGTATCAGCTTCAAATGCAGATTTATCTTTAGTATTATTATAAAATTCATCAGCCTCTTTATCGCTAATTTCTGTATTATTAACTACAAGTCCGTATAAATTTTCCATAGCTATTTGTTTTTTTATAGAATTCTTGTATTCTTCATAAGATATTCCTTCAGCCATTAACTGCTTAGCAAACTGATCTGAACTCATATTATATTGTTTAGCAATACTATCCAATCTTCTCTTTACATCATTTTCTTCTATCACATAATTATTTTCTTTAAGTTTTAAATACATTACTCTCTCTTCTACTAAATCTTTATAAACCATATCATCAGTAATTCTTTGTCCTATAGATCTAGCTTGCAATGTTAAAAATGTTTTTCTGCTTAAAAAATCTTCATAAGTAATAGGCATAGAACCTACTATACCAACTATACTATTTACAACATCATTAAATAAAAGATTACTTTGTATAAAAATAAAAGATAATATAAATACTATTATTTTTTTCATATAAATTTTAATCCTTAATAATTATTGCATGTATATAAACCGTTTAGAAAGAATATCATTAAAACATTTTCAATGCAAGCATATTTTTAATCATTTAAATAGAATGAAAGTATATTTTTAAATGATTTAATATGGTATTTTATATCGTAAATATCTCTTATGCTTTTTATTTTTTGAAAAACATATCTAGGAGTAAACGATAAATTATAAAAATATTCAATGTATTTAAATATCTGTTCATCGCTTATATCCAATTTCATAATACTTTTTCTCATATCATAATCAAACCAATTTTTTGTTTTAATAATATTATTTTCATCACAATATTTGAATAATTTAGTTCCAGGATATGGTACAAAAATAGAAGCATTCATAGAATTAATATATCCGTTAAGCATTAAATATTTTACTGTATTAAATGTATTTATTATATCTTCATCTGTTTCCCAAGGATAACCTATTTTTACCATTATATCTATAAATAAACCTGCCTTTTTAGCTAATTTTATGGATTCTATAATGTTTTCTATAGTATTATCAGTAATACCTAATTTCTCTATAGTTTTAGCATTTCCTGAAGGCAAATTAAAAATAACTGTTTTGAACCCTGACTTTTTCATCATTTTATAATCTTGATATTCTAATACTCCAAGATAAACATAACAGTCTATATAAACTTTTTTATGTAGTTTTCTTTCTTTCATAGTCTCGCAAAACAATGAAAGCCATTCTCCTGTAGGAAAATAAACACTTGTATCCAAAATTTCTTTTATTCCATATCTTTTATTCAAATATTCTATTTCATCTATAACACTTATTGGGTTTCTAACTCTCACTTTATCAAAAAGAACATTAGAAGAATTACTGTTATAATTATTATATAAAGAGCCTCTCGTTGCCATTATAGATGTGCCCGGTGTTTTTTTGAAATATTCATTCGTTTTTGAATACAACTTCCAATTTGTGAGATTTCTATCTATAAATGGGAGTCTGTCTAAAGATTCTTCAAGTTCAAATTTTCCTGTATTTTTTATATTTCCGTTAGAAGTTCTGTAATATATTCCTTTATCTAATTTTTCCCCATTATTTATATGATTAACTAAATTTAAAAGAAGAAAGTCATAATCTCCGCCTGTTAATATAAAATCTGTTTTTGATTTTTCCATACTTTCTTCAGGCAAAGCAGTAACATGATCTCCCGCTAAAACAACATAAGTATTTTTATACCTTTCTTTTACTGCTTCTATAGTATCCCAAATATAATTAATTATAGGAGTTTTTACTTCAAAAAATATTAAATCAGGAGATATATTATCTATATTATTAAACCAATCTATAGTTGTGATATTAGATGCTATTGTATCTAAAAATATAACATTAATTCCATTATTTTTTAATAAAGTAGCGGCATAAGACGGCAGCATAGGGTAGGCATATGAAGGATTTTTTAACCATTGAAATTGCCTATTTAAAGATAATAGAGGATAACCATTATTATATTCAAAAGGCGGATATGTTATACAAACTTTTTTAATTTCTTTTTTTTTCATATTTTATTTATTTTTTTTAGCTACTTTTTTCTTTGCAGCTGAAGATTTTTTCTTAATTATTTTATTTTCATATACATATTTTTCTAATTCATATTGATCATCAAATATTACATCATACCATTCTTCATATCTTTCGCATTTAGGAGGGCTATGTTTTGAGCAGATTTCATTTCTGTTTTCATAATTTTTGCATAAATATGTTTTTTTATCTAAATATCGGCATTCGCTTCTTATCATATGATACCAAGTATTTTCATATATAAATATAAATGAATGTCTGAAATGCAAATACCATTTTAATGTATTAAGTTCGCTTTCATTTTTAGGCGGAGATATTTCCATAACCAAATCATGACAGCATAATGAATTGCAGTCAGCACATAATTTTTCACTTACTTTTTCTTTTCTATTTTTTAATAAACTATCTGAAGGTATAACTTTCAAAATAAAACCGCCTTTTTTTAATTATACTTAATTATAATAATAATTAAATTAAATTCAATATTTTAATTATTAAAATAATTTTCCATAAATGTCATAAGTTTCTTCTGAGGTTCTACATAATTTTTTATTTCATCTTCTGTAAGACATTTAAGCATTTGCATATCTAGTTTTTCTAATTCTTTTAATATGGGTTCTGCAAATGTCATACCTTTTTTTGTTAAGCTTATTAATCTGTTTCTTTTATCTTTTGGGTTAATTTTCTTTTTGATATATCCTTTCTTCTCGAAGTTATACAATATTGAACATACAGTTTGCTTTGGAACAGATAGTTTTTCTGTGATAGTATTCTGTACGCATTCTCCGCTGTTATATATTATAAATAAACTGAATAAAGCTAAATCTGTAATGCCGTACTGCTTAGCCCATAAATAATAAAATCTATTAGAAGCATACCAAAAATCATATATGACTTCCATATATTTTTTTATATCTTCATTTTTCATAATATTATCCCATTTTTTAATATTTTTATTAATATTAAACATAAATTAAAAATAAAACAAGACGGATTTTAATAAAAAAGAGTTTGAATTTTTCATCTCAAACTCTTTTATATTTATTATTATCATAAAAATTGTTCGCTGATAGTGTCTGCCAAGTAAACTTAGCAGACGCTCACAATTTTTATTTTATTATTATCATAAAAATTGTTCGCCAATAGTGTCTAACCACAATACTCTTACAATGTTATTTTTTATATTGTTTTTATTTCTATTGTTTCTTCTTTTACTCTTTTGTTTCTAACTGTAACTTTTATGCTTCCTTTAGTTTTGTTGGACTTAACCCAGAAAGAATAATAACCGCCTTCAAGTACAGGATTATCATTTCCTATTAATTCTCCTGCTCCTTTTACTTCTATAGTAATAGCTTCATTTATATATGGAAGTCTGTTTCCTATAGCATCTACTGCTTTTACTGTTATTCTTGTGGAGTCCCAAGTAGAACCATTACTTATGGTATTAATTTCATTATTATCTGCTGTTATTTCTAAACCTTTGAAAGTAGGGTTATTCAAATAATTTTTTTCTATGATAGGTTTACCGTCTATATAACCTATTAATTTCATATCTGTCCAACCCATATCGCTTACTCCAGGTATATTTACATCCATTTTTATTATAACAGGTGCATGTTTTAGTCCTTGATATCTTCCTGTAGCAGGATATTCTTTGGCTATTAAAACATCTTTGAAATAAATTTCTACATAATCACAGTTTGTAGCAACCATTAAAGGTGATATTCCTCCTATAGCTCTTTCGCCTCTAGCATATATAGTTATAGGTTCTAATATTATTTCATTTTTTGTATTCATTTGAGATGAATATACTGAAGCTGCCAATTTAGGATTTCTAAACATATCACAAACACCATGATAGCATATTCTATCTCCTGAACCGAAATTATAATGTGTATGATAATCGAAAGCACACCAGCCTGTAGAACCTGAAATATGATTATCTATAGCAACAGCATTTATTATTTCAAAATGTCTTTTAGTATGTTCTATTAATCTTTCTTCACAGTCCTGCATCTTTGTAGGGAACATATGTCCGTTATATTCTGTTATCATATAAGGAACATTTTTATCTAATTTAGTTACGAATTTTTGTGCTCTTAGAGGATCAGCAACACCGTCATAATTAAAATCATTCATTGTATATACATCTTCTAAAAGTTCGCTTCCTACTAAATATCTTACTCCGCCTGTTTGTCTTGTTTTATCTAGTTCATGAGCTGTTTTATTAGTTTCTTTATAGAAGCTATGATTATCCTGACTTTCATTTATTCTAACACCCCATATAATGATTGAAGTATGGTGAAAATCTCTTTCTATCATATCTTTAACATTTTCCACAGCAACTTTCTGCCATTGCTTATCTCCTATATGCTGCCAGCCTGGAATTTCTTCAAATACCATTAATCCTATTTCATCGCATCTGTCTAAAAAATGTCTTGAAGCAGGGTAGTGTGAAGAACGTACTATATTAAGTCCTAAATCAAATTTTAATATATCAGCATCTTTCTTTTGTATTCTTTCAGGCATAGCATAACCAACATAAGGGAAACTTTGATGTCTGTTTAAGCCTCTTAATTTTACTCTTCTGTCGTTTAAGAAAAATCCGTTTTCAGTGAATTTTACATCTCTGAATCCCATTTTTATAGAAAAACTATCTTCATTACTAGGAATAGATACTTCTAATCTATAAAGTCTTGGATTATCTATATCCCATAACTCTATTCTGTCAGAATCTATATGCTCATCTATTTTTATATCAGTAAATAATTCATCTTTTTTTAAAGTTACTTCTTTTTTTATTTCGCATATATGATATTCTCTGTTATACAAGTTAATAGAAATTGTTTCTTTAATGCTTTCTTTTTTGCTGTTTCTTATTCTTATTTTTCCTGTTATATTTTGATTGGCAAGACCTGTAAGCATAACATTTTCTATTGATATATCATCAACAATAATAATTTGTACTTCTCTGTATATTCCGCCATAGCATAGATAATCTATTTCATTACCAAAAGGAGGAATATCTTCTCTTTCTGTACTATCTAGTTTTACAGCTATGATATTTTCACCGTCTTTTAATTCATCTGTTATATCGTATACAAAAGGTAAATATCCGCCTTTATGCTCTCCGAAACTTTTTCCATTGATAAATACTTCAGCGGCAGCCATAGCACCTTCAAAATTAATTAATATTCTTTTATCTTTTAATTTTGATTTTTCATATTTAAAAATGTTTTGATATCCTGAAACAAGCCAAGTATCTGATTCATTGAAATAATGAAGAGGTATCTCAGCAACTGTATGAGGCAATGTGATATTTTCTCCATTTAATTTTTCAATTTTTATATTATCATTCCATTCTTTTGTAAATTTCCATCCTGTATTAAAATTGATTATTTCTCTCATTTTGGTATATACTCCAATGTTTTTTGATATGCAATTTTATATTTAAAAAAATAAAAATCAATAAAAGTTTTTACAAAATTTTGTTTAAGAGCCATAGATATTGCACACTTTTAGTTTAAAAAAAAGATGGTATTCCTTATAATTTATAATTGCTACAAATAAACCAAAAGGAATACC
>CASGDY010000072.1 GCA_949300355.1 uncultured Brachyspira sp. | reverse complement strand
CTTCTAAATCATCTTTCTCTTCATCAAGCACATCGTCTAAACTAGGTACATCTTCTAAATCATCTTTCTCTTCATCAAGCACATCGTCTAAACTAGGTATATCTTCTAAATCATCTTTCTCTTCATCAAGCACATCATCTAAATTATCTATATTTTCTAATTTTATACTTTCATCATTATCTTCACTATCTAATACTTTATCCAAAGATGATAAATCTTCTAATTTTATATTTTCATCTTCTTCATTATCTTGAATTGTTTCTCCGCCATCTTCCAATACATCATCTAATTTTATTATATCATCATCTTCCTGATCTAATATATTGTCTAAATTATCATCATTATCTTCAACTTTTATATCTTCTATTTCATCTATATTAGGAAGATCTACTTTACTATTTTTTGTGATTCTATCTACTTTATTTAAATACTTTATGCTTTCATCATCTAATCCTTCTAAATCATTATCATAATCATCAATATTAAATTCTTCATCATTTACAATATTAGAATTAGCATAATTATTTATAGGAGGCTCACTTTCATCATATATATTTTCTTCCTCCATATCGTCTTCAGATCCTTTATTTGCTATATTATTAGCAGCAGGTTTGAATCTTTCTACTAAAGATGTTGTAAGCAAGAAAATAAAAGATAATGATAAAAGTCCTAATATTATATATTTTAAATATTTTTGAACTATAGGTACATTAAGTTCTAATATACCTATGCTGAAATTATCTATATCTTTAACTTTACCTGAATAAAATGCGAATGTATTATTATCTGCTTCAATACTTCCTGTACTTCC
The DNA here is from genome assembly GCA_949300355.1 of uncultured Brachyspira sp. Classification (GTDB taxonomy): domain Bacteria; phylum Spirochaetota; class Brachyspiria; order Brachyspirales; family Brachyspiraceae; genus Brachyspira. The sequence goes on along the minus strand of CASGDY010000072.1, from coordinate 11,225 downwards.
TATATCTCTATTCATATACTGAGTTAAACTATCTATTGATATGCTGTTAATATCTATAGAAGGGTTATAATAAAGAACCCCATTAGAAAGTACAACAAAGTTTAAATTGTATGAAGTATTTTCAAATATTTTTTTAAATACGCTTGCTACTATATATCCTACTTCTATTCCTCTATCATTTTTTATAGGTTTAACAAAGTATACTCCGTCATAATCTTTATCAAAAAAAGCAATTGCTTTTGAATTTTTATAACTTTCCAAATCTACAGGCTTAGTTTTTACAGGCGAAGAAAATACCGATTTTCCATCTGCTAAATACAATGCAACAGTGTCAAATGGATAATTTCCGCTTCTAAATATTGATATGATTCTGTCTCTTTCTGCGGTATCTATTCCATTTAATATGACCTGCTGTAAAAGATTGATAAAAGGATAACTATCAACTATTTTATTAAGTCTTTCATCATAATCTTTTACCAAATTTACTATACTATTCTGACATATCAAAGCATTTCTATCAAGTTTTTTTGTATCAACATCAAAAGCATCTTTTTTAAGACCGAATACAAATGTAATAAATAAAGCAAGAACTATCAAATTTATAAGTATAGATACATATACAAAGATAGATATCTTATTTTTGTCAGACATATTAACACCTCTAAACAACTATTATTTTTTTGTTATGCTTCTTTTAGCATCTTCCTCTGCTTTGCTTATTATAGAGGATAACATTTTATCGAAAGCAGCAAACACATCATCTGTTCTTGAATTAGATGTATTATCTAAATCAGATACTTTTACATCTTCTTTAGAATTTTCATCCTTTTCATTTTTATTTTTTATATTATCGATAGCTTTATTATATGAATTTAATATATCCATACTAATATCATGAGAATCATTATTTATATGGTTATCGATTTTTTTACTATTAAATAAATTTCTTACATACTCTTTATTTTTTTCTTCTTCTTTTGATTTATAGCTTGATAATAGCTCATTTTTTATTGTCTTTTTATCAAAATCATTAATATTTTTATAATGACTTTCTTCTTTTTCAGAACTATTTGATACATTATTTTTCAATATATTTTCATCTAAAGATAAAGTTTCTGTAATAAAGCTTGAAGATATGCTGTTTAATTCTTCATTAGCTATAGACATAAACTCTTCATTCTCATTATTTTTTTTATATTGTTCTTCTCTTTCATAGGCATTTATAATATTTTCATCGTTTTCTTCGTATTGGTCTTCTTTTTCCTCATAATCATTTATGACTATATCATCATAAGATTCTTCTTCATTTTCACTGTTAATATCATAAATACTGTCATCTAAGAAAGTTTCTTCTATTGCTCTGTTGTATTCTTCCTGCAAATCTTTTTTTATATTGGCAAATGCAGTTTCCATATCTATTTCAGTTTTTATTTCTTCTGTTTTATTTTCTAAATTTTCTATTTTTTCTTCTAAATCTTTTTTATCAATAGCAAATTTGTTTTTGCATGCATTTATTTCTTCTTTTATAGTTGATACTATATTTAATATATCTTTTCCTATATTGAATTTATCCTCTTTTTTAATTTCATTATTTTCTTTTAAATATTCATCAGGTATTTTATATTGTACCTTTTGAACTATAGGCGGCATTTCCTCAATAGTATTTGATTTAGGCAATTGTGTGTTCACTATATTTTTGCTTATAATCTCATCATTTCCTTTTACGCTTTCAACATAATCTTTGTTGCTCTTTATCTGCATGATATACTTAAAGAAATAAACTACCGCTTTTATACATAGCTGACAAACTAATATTAATAAAGCTGTTATAGCAAGTACTATAAGTTCAAAGTAGTTAGGATATTCTTTTCCTATCATAGAAACAGAAAGAGAATCATTAACCATAAAGCTAGGCTGTTTTTTATAGTAAGCATATCTGTTTATAACAGAGGAAACTTTTTCTATATTATTATCTCCAACGGCTTCTCTTACATTGTAAACAGAGTTTCTAGCATCACTTACATAAAGTCTTTTATCAGCCACCTGATAATACATAGCTATATCGGATACATAAGCATAGTCATTTCTAGTAGTAACTATTATTTCACCATAAGGATTTTTTATGTATTCCATTATATAAAAGGCATTTTCATTTGTAGCATTTAAAACTAATGAACCTTTTGTTTTGATTTCATTTATTAAATTATCCTGAAGTTCTAAAGGCCAAGATTTATTTCTTGATAAATATAAATTAAGAAGCATTTTTCCTTCTATATTGAAAACAGTCATTCCTCTTAAATATGGGTTTTCTAAAGTCATTTTATAATAATTATTTTTATATTTATCTATTTGTGCTTTTGAAGGCGTATTATTAGGATTAAATTCTTTTAGAGAATCCGATGTCTGATACATACTATATCCTACATAATCAGATATTGACTGAGTTATCAAATTAACTTGATATTCAGATACGCTGTTTCTTTTTATTTTCATTTTTACAGCTATTTTATCTACTCTCTGCATCATCATATCTAAATAATCATTTATAAACACTGCTATACCGTTATTTTCAGGCAGTACAGTATTACTTGCAGCACGGGCAAACATTGCAACAATAAAAATGATAAGAAAAGATATCATTAAACTTAAAACTGTTTTCATTATTTTCTGTTTTTTATTTTCATTCATAATATTCAGCCTTTAGATAATAGTTATCTTATAAAAAGATATAAAAAACTATATTAGTTATCGGATAAAGGAAATTTTACTTGAAAAGTTTTCTTTAATATTGAAATTAATTTGGAGAGTATAAAAAAATAGCTCCGCTGAGCCGTATACGACATAAATGCGCCTGACTATTTTCGTCAGGTGGGCTCCTCAGAAACATGACCTTGATTTCTCAAAACCGTATCGCGATGACGGCGAGCCTATCATTAATGCTTCGCTCCAGATCCCTAATGCATTAATTTATACTGGCGCAAGAATGTACTATTGTTCAACGAGAACAGCAGAGTTGCTTACAATATAAATTCTTTTTAATTATTTGTCAAGACTAGAATAATAAAATTAACATAATATTGAAAATTTATTTCTCTATTCATTAATTTTTAATATACTTGACAAACATTTTATAGAAAATATAATATTACTAAATTTTTGTTTTTAGTATAAAGGCTAATTTATGATTAAAAATATTGTATCAGATATTGGAAATGTATTGTATGAATTTAGTGTAAATGATTTTATAAATAAATATATAGCTAATGAGGATAGAGAAATTTTTTTACAAAATTCATTTTTAAATGAAAATTGGAATCTTATGGATAAGGGTGATTTAGCTTTTAATGATGCAAGAAAGCTATTTATAGAAATGAACCCTAAATATAAAAAAGTTATAGATGATTTATTTGATAGTGCATTGACCCTGTGCCTTAATAAAAACCATAATAATATTTATCTGCTTAAAGAATATAAAAATAAGGGATGCGATATATATTATCTTTCTAATATGCCTTCTGAAACATTTGAAGTATTAAGAAAAGAAACTGATTTTTTTGATAATACTTGTATAGGAGGAGTAGTTTCTGCTCATATAAAAATGATTAAACCAAATAAAGATATTTTTGAATATTTTTTAAATAAATTCTCTCTAAAAGCTAATGAATGTTTATTTATAGATGATAATATAAATAATGTTAATTCTGCTTTAGAATTAGGAATTAATGCTGTACAATTAAAAAAAATAGATGATATGAAAAATATATTAAAAGATATGCTTAAATAATAATTATATTATGAATTTTATTAATAAAATACTATTAAAAATAAAAAACAGATATGGAATATTATTTCCAAGTCTTATATGTTTATTTACTATAATAAATTTGATAGGCACTTTATGGATAAGCAGTTTTATATATGAACCTAACATTACAAATCAATTTTATATGTTTTCTGTAATGTTTTTTCCTCTTACAAGTATTACAATAGGTGTTATAGTTATAATTAAATTTATAGTTGATGCTATAATGAAAAAAGAAGGTTCTCATTTAAAATTGGTAATAGTATTTATTATGGGACTTATGACAGTTCTTCCTAGTATGGTTATAAGCAAAATATCTACATATATTATAAAAACAAACCTAAATTTATTTTTAGATGAGAGTATAAACAGTTCAGTAGAATATGTAATAGATATTTCAAATAGAGAAATAATAGATAAGCAGGAATTTATGTCTGGAATTATAGAAAAAGTTGGCATCAATTATTTTAATAATTTATTTTACAATTTAGGAACAGGATATTCAGAGTATGAAGATATAAGTCAAACCATAAAATCTTCAGAATATTTTAATAATATAGTATTTTTATCGAATTCTTATAATGCAAATAATATAATTTTTTTTAATTCAGCGAATTATATACCTCTTGATATTAACTACAAATTAACTAATACTAATACAATATTTATTAATAGTGAATATAACGGCTCATTTTATATTAATGCTATTATACCATTATCATATAGTAATAATTATGTGATATGGTCTGAAACTATGCCTAAAAATTATATAGAAGTAAGAAATAATGCTTTGGAAAGTTTCAGGATATATAATTCTGTTAATATGTTTACTAATGAGTTTTCCATGATACTTAGCTTATTATATATATTTGTTCTTGGTATATCTGCATTTTTTTCTATAGTATTAGGAATAGCATTATCAAGATTAATAACAAGACCAATAAGCTTAATACTTAATGCCACAAATTCTATCACAAATGCTGATTTCAATATAGATATGAAGCTCGGCGGAGTACATGATATGAGAAATTTGATACATAGATTCAATGTAATGGCTAGAGCATTGAAATATCATAGAGATAGAGAAAATACAAGGGCGAGACTTGAAACTTGGAGAGAAGCGGCTATTAAAGTAGCTCATGAGATAAAAAATCCGCTTATGCCTATAATAATGAATGCTGAGCTTATAGATAGAAAAATATCTGTAAATATGACTGAAAAAGATGTTGAGAGGGTTAAAAAATCTTCTAATATCATAATAAAAAATGCTAATGTAATTTCTAATTTGGTGAGATCTTTTTCTGAATTTTCATTTGCTATTAAACTTTCAGATGAGAAGCAGTCTATTAATAGTGCTTTAATGGAGGTTTTAGAATCTTTCAAAAGTATAAATAATATTAAATTTAGCGTGGTATTGAGTAAGCATGATTATTTTATAAATATGGATAAAGAAAAATTGATAATGGCTTTCAGAAATTTGATAAAAAATGCAGTAGAAGCTATGGAAAAGTCTTCAATATCTGTTATATATATATCATCATACCATGAAATTATAGATTTGAATGAATTTTTTATTATCAGTATTACAGATACAGGTATTGGAATAGAAACAAATAATTTACATAAAATATTTGAACCTTATTTCACTTCAAAAGAAAAGGGTACAGGCATAGGCCTTTCCACTGTCGAGAAAATCATATCAGAACATAACGGAACTATAGATGTAGAATCAATACCAGATGAAGGAACTACTTTTTTTATAAAATTTATGGTTGAATCATAGAGATTCTATTTTTGTTATTAATTTATTTATATGAAGCGGATATTTCATACATATTATATTATGTTTTTTTGCTTCTTTTTCTAAATCTATGTCTATATCTTCATATAAAAAGAAAATGGTAAATTCATTGAAATCTGGAAGTTTTTTAAGTTCAGTAATGAACTCTATAACATTTATCCATACTAGATTAGGATTAAATACCAAAATTTTTACACTGTATTTATATATTTTACTTATAAGTTCATATAAATTTTCAGCTATGAATACTTTTATAGAAGAACTTTCTAAAGTAGCTTTTACTTTATTTAATCTATTATTATCATCATCTATTATTATAGCTGAGTAATTCATAGGGCACACTCATTTATAGTAATTTAATGTGCCGAGAGAGGGACTCGAACCCTCACTGAGTTGCCTCAGGCAGATTTTGAGTCTGCTGCGTCTGCCAATTTCGCCATCTCGGCAATATGTTATATAAAAACATATAAATTCAAGTTTTTTAATGCTTAGATTATAAGTTATACTGCATAAAAATCAAGTATTATATTATATATTTTTTCTTTTTTTGCCTATATATGTTTTATTTATTGTAGAATATGGTAAAATAACTATATGATGAAGGTTGTTTATTATGAAGATTACATTAGATATGTCAATATCGAAGCTGCTTGATGCTTTTGATAGAGAATTTGGAGTATCTTTAGGTATATATAAAGGGGCTCATAAATCTGACAATATTAAATTATTTGAAATATCTGATCCTAGAAAAAATCAGAAGGCTTTTATAGTTATTAATAAGGATACTAGCGTAGAAAGTGCTGAAGCCATGTTCAGAAATACATTTGGGATCAGAGTTCAGGTAAAAGATAAAAATGGAAATACGGTAAGTCAGGAAAGTACATTAGGAGGAATTAGAAAATTAGATAAGGGTTTTGTTGATAATAATGAAAATAATATAAATCTTATAGATAATGATAGTGAAGAGATAAATGAGACTTCCGAAGAAGAAAATAAAAAGAAGAAAAAATCATATTTTTTAAAGCCTAAATTGGTTAAACATACTGTAGAGGATAAAATAAAAGAGATAGATAAATATTATTTAGGATTTCAGAGATCAGAGAGATATAAATCTATGGTTAATCTTTTATCATGTATGGAAGAGGCTAAATTAACATATCCTGAATCTAAAGAACTTGCAGATCATATTGAAGAAATAAAATCAAAATCGTTAAATATATCAAATTTGAGCATAAAAAAGAGAAGATTTGCTATATTGGTATTGATCATAATAACTTCTATTTTATCCTTAATAGGTATAGGCACTTGGGGATACAATCTTTATAAGAATATAAAAAAAGACAGAGAGGCTGATAGTATAATACAGGAAATAGATAATTTGAGAATGAGAAAAGGTTCTTTGATGGAAAGCGGAAATATATCTGAAGCTAATGCAATAGATGAGAGTATAAATTCAAAATCAGCAAGACTTAACAGTATACAAAATGAAAGTACAGTATCCATAGCTAATTATTTCATAATAGCTGCATTATTTTTTGCCGTAATATTAGCTATGTTCATATTACGGCTCAATAAATATAATGTAACATCAATAAGATTTGGAAAAAATACATAAATTCATAATTGCTCCAACATTTTATATATATAAATTAACATAATTTTACTTGATAATATACAGCTATATGATATTATATTCTTTAATATAATGATTTATTTTTATAGTGAGGAACTAAATGCCAAAGATTATTATACCTTTAAATGAAGTAAAAGAGGGAATGAAAGTAGCAAGCAATATATATAATAGCGATGATAAAAGAATTGTAGATATTGGAACTGTAATTACAAAAGATATTATAGAAACTTTAAAAAGAAATTCTATCACTACAGTTAGTGTAATGGAGCTTTTGGATTTAAAAAAGGAAAACACTGTTAATACTTCTGGAGATGGTAAAAAAACTGTATTAAGAGGTGTAATAGAAGAAAATGGAAAGAAAATACTAAAAATAGACAGTCAGGAAGTTGTTAAAACAAAGGAATCTACTATAGAAAAAACCAAATCATTATATGAAACAGCTAAAAAGGGCGGAGGAATAGATTTTGATTCTATGAAGAAGGAAGTTAATACTATGCTTTCCTCTATTGTAGAAAATAAAGATGCTCATTCATATCTTTCTATGTTAAAAAGAAAAGATGAAACTATGTATAAACATGCTGTTGATGTGGCAACATTAGCGGCTATTACTGCAGGTGAATTAAATCTTACTAAAGTTGATATGTCAAATATTATGCTTGGGGCTTTAGTACATGATATAGGAAAAGTTCTTATACAAGAAAGTTTGCTTTCAAAAGTTAATCTTACAAAGGAAGAAGAGGCTATACTAAAAAAGCACCCTACACAAGGTTATAAATTAGTAAAAAGGGATAATTTAGATGATAATATAGCAGATATTGTGTTAGAGCATCATGAAAAATATGACGGAACAGGATATCCTTTTCAAAAAGATAATAAAGATATAAGTTTATACAGTAAAATAGTTTCTATTTGTAATACTTTTAATAATTTAATAACTAAAGGCGAACATGGTGTGCCATGTACTCCTGATAAAGCTGTAAAAATTATCATATCTTTAGCTAAAAAAGATTTTGACAGTGATGTTGTAAAAGCATTTCAAAAGGCTGTAGGATTCTATCCTAATAATACAAGAGTAAAACTTTCAAATGGATCTATAGCAAGAGTTATAGAACAAAATCCTAATTTACCTTTAAGGCCTGTACTATCTATTGTTAAACATCTTGACGGTACAGTTAGTGATGGATTAGAAGTTGTTGATTTATCTACATCTAATGACTTATTTATAAAAGAGATAATGTAATTAATATTTTAATTTTTGTTTTTTAGATAAAAGACGAGTTAAATATTTTAATTCATACCTTGAATAATAATCTTTTACCATTGTAACGCCTCTTTTATTAAAGAAAGAAAAATAATGGTGTTTTTCTAATGTAGATAAAAGCTTTGAAAAATGTTCTTTCTCTAATTTAAAAGCCGATGAAACTTCTTCTAAAGAATATAATTTATCTTCATCTTTGAAATATTTATTTAAAAATTTATTTGATTTTACTCTTATACAAATATTATCAATTATTATTTTTATAATTAAAGCTATAATAAATAATATTAACGGATATTGTATTATTTTTGGCATTATCAATTAGCTTGATTAAATAAAATTAAGTTCATAAATATTTCGCCTAATTCTGTTTTATAATTTATAGATAATATTTTATCATTTTCTTTTTCAAGCATAGACATCTGCTCACTCATAAGTATAGCCGGCGGAGTCATATCTAAATCTATATGTTTTGTTGATAAATCATTTATAGCACTTCCTGCAACCATATTTACAAATTCTTTAATAGTGGCAATAAATATATCATCTATTGTGGTTATAGATTCCATATTAAGAGCTGATGCTAATTTGAAAGCAGTGGCTTTACTCATATTAAACATAAGTCTTCCGCTTAAATCGCCTGTAATACCTACAAATACTATAACGCCTCCTACATGATTTGCGTTTCTGTATATTCTTACATCGCCTTTTCCAACTTTTGAATTGAAATAACTTTTTAATATAATTACTGTACCTTTACTGAAAGCATTTACTACATCTAAATCAAACATATAATAACACCATATAATTTATTTTCTTAATAATCATCGGAAATAAATATAATATTTTTAATAGTATACTACTATTATGTAAATATTCAAGCAAAAAATACAATTATTATATATTAATTGACAGAAATCTTGACTACAAATAAAAAGAATGATATCATTAAATAAATTTATATAGTTATACAAAATAGTAACCGATAATTTATGAGAGATAGAATACTTTGTTTATCTTTTACATTATTGATATTTGTATTTGGTATGTTTATAAATATTTTTTATAAAACGAATAATACAAATAATAAATTAATTAGTATTACAGTAAAAGGAGCGGTTGTTAATCAGGGAGTATATTTTTGTAAATATGGCATCTCAGTATCTGAAGTTTTAGAGATTTGCGGAGGAATGACTGAGCTTGGATATTTGCCGGTTGGGTTTGATTATAATATGCCTATAACTAATGATACCACGATTAATATACAAAAAAGATATTCAACTATAAGAAAAACTTATGAAGAGAATTGATAGTGGAAAAAGAATTCGCTAGTATTTTTGAAAGTAATAAAGACATCTCGCTCGATGAGTATGAAATAAATAAACTTCTAGATAAAACTATAGAAATTAATGAAAATGAATTTCCTGTAATATCTATAGGTAATTCTGATAAAGAAAGTCCGAAAATATATGGTACTATCACAACTAAAGAATATGAAGAAAAAGATAATTCTGCAAATGTCAATTTAGAAAAAGATGGAATAGAAATAACTAATAATGCCTATTCTGAAGAAGAAACAAAAAAATATAAAAATCTTCAGGAAACTTTAAGCCTATCTGAAGATGATATTGAAGTTGCAGGTGAAATAGTTGACGCTGAAATAGATATGTCTAAACTATTTCCAAATGCTGATAATCTTACTAAAGAAGAAACCAGCATTGAAGAAGAATCAGAAAAAACATCAGAATTAACAGAAGAACAGGCTGAAATAATAAATAATATTTATTCTAAAGAAGAAAACGATATACATAAAGAATCTGAAGATGAGTCTTTAGAAGGTTATGAGTTAAGTAATATTGAAACAGTTGAAGATTTTAATTTAGATGAAAGTTTCAAAAAAACTGATGATTATGAAGATTTATTATATAATCAATTAGAAGATGATACTGAAGATTTAGATAATACTGAAAATATTGAATATGAAAATGTTAATGCTGAGGAAGAAGAATTAAAGAGTTTAGAGGATACAATAAAAGAACTTAGAATTGATAACGAAGAAGATGTTGATATAGAAGATTTAATTGGTACGGAAAATTTATCAATTTTGGAAGAAGATCTTAAAGATGAAAATATTCGTTTAAATGAATCAGAGTTAAATAATTTGGAAGATACTCTAAAAGATTTGGCAGATGATGAGAATAAGAGTTCCAAAGATATTAATATAGAAGATTTAATTTCTTTGGGAAATCTCAATAAATCAGAAGAATCATCATTAGAAATGAAAGAATATACAGATGAAGAACTTCTTGATATCAATAATATATTGGAAGATGAAGAGTCAGATAGCGAAGTAACAGAAGAATCATTAGAAAATATTGAATCTTCCTCATTTTTAGAAGAATTAGAAAATAAAGAAAATATTTCTGAAAATATAGAAGAAGAATCATCATTAGAAATGAAAGAATATACAGATGAAGAACTTCTTGATATCAATAATATATTGGAAGATGAAGAGTCAGATAGCAAAGTAACAGAAGAATCATTAGAAAATATTGAATCTTCCTCATTTTCAGAAGAATTAGAAAATAAAGAAAATATTTCTGAAAATGTAGAAGAAGAATCATCATTAGAAATGAAAGAATATACAGATGAAGAACTTCTTGATATTAATAATATATTGGAAGATGAAGAGTCAGATAGCAAAGTTACAGAAGAATCCGCAGAAAATATA
>CASGDY010000071.1 GCA_949300355.1 uncultured Brachyspira sp. | reverse complement strand
GGAAATATAGAAGTATTTGAATATTTAGTTAATACATTAGGTTTAACTACTGATATTTTGGATCATGTTGATGAAGAAGATCCATACGAAAATACTGAGCATATAAAAAAATTAAGAGAACTTCTGAATTAGATTATTTTTATATAATATTTTTTTAATTTTATTAATAAAAAATTAGAAATAACGCACGGTGAATTAGCTTTTATTTATCAATTCATTATATTTTTTATTTTGTATATTTTATAAATAAAATTTTTCGTGCGTTGCGTAAGCAATAAATTTAAATAACTCTAGGGTGGGCAGCAGAAATAACAATGTAGAGCCAAAAATAAAAATAATATAAAAATGCCAGATTAAAGTTATAAGTCTAGAGGGTGGGGAGTGAAAATAGGTTTTAAAACTTAATTACATACCCCGCCCTTTATTCTTTATCACTTCATTAAAAAATTTAACTTTAATTATATTTATAGCCTGCTTAGAAATTTTAGCACCCGCCCAAGCTTTTATTAGGTTTAAAATTTTAGAATAGAGTAGGAGCTTCTTCAATAACTTTATTATTATATCTGTTGTAAACGCTGTCTTCAGTATTGAGTTCTTCTTTGGTTTTGTATGTGATATTATATTTTTCTTCTAAGGCTTTGATTTTTTTATATAGCTTTTCTCTGTATTCATCTTTAAGAATGCCGTCAGAACCATAAATATATAGATACTTTTTATAATGCTTTGGAAATACTTGCCTTACGAAGTTGAGATATATTTTTCTGCATTCGCCTCTAAGTTTTAATACATCAGTGGCACAGTAGTCTATGCCGTATTCTTTTACTTTTTTGAAAATATCTTCAATACTGTCTTCGGTTATGAAAGGCATTACAGGCATAGCATGAACCGCTACTATTGCTTTTGTCTTTTTAAACTCTCTAAGCATATTAAATCTTTTAATTGGGCTTATTACATTAGGCTCTATCAAAGATGATAACTTTTCATCTAATGTTGTTATAGTTGATGCTATTCTTACAGGTACTATGCTTGAAAGCTCATCTATCAAATCAAAATCTCTTAATATTAAATCGCTTTTTGTGGATATGCACATAGGAGTTTTATATTTTATAAGAAGTTTTAAAACATCTCTCATAAGTTTATAATCTTTTTCAGCCTCCTGATAATTGTCAGTAACGCTTCCAAGATTGATAATATCTCTATTCCAATTCCTTGAAGAAAGTTCTTTTTCTAATACTTCAGCAATATTTTTCTTTACGAATATCTCTCCGAAAAAATCTTTAGAGTTAATATATTTATGAGAATAAACAGCAAAACAGTAATAACATTTATGCAAACATCCTCTGTAAATATTTAAATCATAACAGAATCCGTATTCATTGTCTATTTTATTTAAAGCCGATTTGCAGTTGATTTCTCTATATTTAAGCATTGATTTTATCTCTTTTATTAAAATCTGTATTAAAATATTGTGTTTATAATAATACTGTATTTTAATATTTTGTCAACTTATTATTTATTGATAATATATAAATTAAAAATATGTTTATATTAAAATATAACTTTTTTGACAAATTCTGACATTTCAATGATTTATAATAAATGGTAGAATATAATTTAATGTAAATGAAGAGGTGTTTATGATAGAGCTTAAAGGAAAATACAATAAAGACTGTAAAATTTTCACTGATAATATTGATGAAGAATCTTATTCTGTATTGTACAAAATATTAAATGAAAAAGCCAGTGAAGATGTAAAGATAAGAATAATGCCTGATACTCATTTGGGCAAAGGAATAGTTGTAGGTTTTACAATGCCTTTAACAGACAGAGTAAATCCTTTTCATATAGGTGTCGATATAGGCTGCGGAATGCTTACTTCAAAGTTAAGTTATGAAATAAAAGATATACCATTAGAAAAAATTGATAAAACTATAAAACAAAATATACCTATGGGACAAAGTACTCATAAAAAAAGTTTTAATACTCTTTTTAATTTTAAAGAACTCAATGAGCTTATAAGAAATTTCATAATCAATTATAATAAAAAGTTTAATACTAAATTTGAAGTTTTTGAAATAGATAATGAATATATAGAAAAATTATGTCAAAGAGTAGAAATTGATTTAGAGAAATTCCATAACTCTATAGGAACGCTTGGAGGAGGAAATCATTTTATAGAAATAGGTAAATCCTCAAATAATGATTATTATATCACTATACATTCAGGATCAAGGAATTTCGGTAATCAGGTTTGCAGATATCATGCAAAAATAGCTAAAAATACTGAAGACTGTTATTTGCAGGATAAAGAAATGTTTGATTATTTAATTGATATGGTAATAGCACAATACTATGCAAAAATAAACAGAGAAACTATTTTAAAAATTATAAAATATTCATTAAACATAGAAATAGAAGATTCTTTTTCATCTGTGCATAATTTTATTGATTTTGAAGATTTTATCATAAGAAAAGGTGCCATAAGAAGTTATGAAAATGAAAAAATGATAATACCTTTTAACATGCGTGATGGTATATTAGTATGCGAAGGAAAAAGTAATGAAGATTGGAACTGTTCTGCACCTCATGGAGCTGGAAGGGTTTTATCAAGGGCACAGGCAAAGAATCAATTAGATATGAAGGAGTTTGTAGATTCTATGAAAGGAATTTATTCTAGCAGTGTATGCAAAAACACTTTAGATGAATCTCCTATGGCTTATAAAAATCCTAACAAAATAGAAGAATTAATAGAACCTACTGTAAAAATTGTAGATAGATTAAAGCCGGTATTAAATATAAAATCTACTTCAAAATAAAATTATTTCATTATTTTATATTTTAGTCATCATATATTTAATTAATTATATTGAAACTGATTACAATATGGAAATTAATATCAAAAAATATATACAATTATTAAAAAATTTATTATACTTAATATAAGGATTTATATTATATATGTGATATTAGTATACATAATATTAATAATTATCTAATATCTTTATATATGTAATATTAAACAATACATTTTATACTACGGAGTTCTTTATATGAAGGATAAAATTTTCGGCGTACTGCAAAGGGTAGGAAGGTCATTCATGCTTCCTATAGCTGTGCTTCCTGTAGCAGGTTTGTTTTTGGGTATAGGTAGTTCATTAACTAATACTACAATGCTTGAAACCTATAATTTGATGGGAATTTTAGGACCTGGTACTATTGCTTACGATATATTATCAGTATTAAGTGAAGCAGGAAATATAATATTTGGAAATTTGCCTATTATATTTGCTATGAGTGTAGCTATTGGTATGGCAAAAAAAGAGAAAGAGGTTGCTGCTTTATCAGGAGCTATAGCATTTTTCGTAATGCATGCTTCTATCGGCAAAATGATAACAGTTATGGGCGGAGCTGATAAATTATTAGCTGGTTCTACTACAAATGTTGTTGGTATATTATCATTACAAATGGGAGTATTCGGCGGTATTATAGTAGGACTTGGCGTGGCTGCTTTGCATAATAAATATTATACAATAGAGCTTCCTCAAGTATTATCATTCTTCGGCGGTACAAGATTTGTTCCTATAATATCTTCAATAGTATTTTTAGTAGTAGGTATATTAATGTACTATGTATGGCCGCCTGTACAGGTTGTAATGAATAAATTAGGTGATTTGATAGCAGGTTCAGGTTATGTTGGTACTTTATTCTATGGTATAATAGAAAGAGCATTAATACCTTTCGGACTTCACCATGTATTCTATACACCTTTATGGCAGACTTCTTTAGGCGGTACTATGATGATAGACGGCAATTTAGTAGAAGGTGCTCAGAATATATTCTTTGCTCAATTAGGTTCTCCTACTACAACAGCATTCAGCGTTGAAGCTACTAGATTTATGACAGGTAAATTCCCATTCATGATATTCGGCTTACCAGGTGCCGCTTTGGCTATGTATAGAACTTCAAGACCAGAGAAGAAACAGGTTGTAGGTGCTTTACTTTTTTCAGCTGCTCTAACAGCAATGCTTACAGGTATAACTGAACCTATAGAGTTCACATTTATATTTGTTGCTCCTATATTCTATGCTATTCACTGTGTACTTGCAGGTATATCTTTCATGCTTATGCATATACTTCATGTTACAGTAGGTATGACTTTCTCAGGCGGTTTTATAGACTTATTATTATTCGGAATAATACAAGGTAATGCTAAAACTAATTGGGTATGGATTGTAGTTGTAGGTGCTGCTTATTTCTTTATCTATTATTTCTTATTCTCTACTTTAATTAAGAAATTCGATTGGAAAACACCAGGAAGAGAACCTGATACAGAAGAACCTAAATTGTATAGAAGAGCAGATGTCGATGCTGCTAAAAATGCAGGAAAAGAAAATGCCTCTGAAGCATCTCCTTTGGCAAAATATGAGGAAGCTCCTTTAATTACTGCCGGACTTGGCGGAAAGAAAAATATAAGCGATGTTGATTGCTGTGCAACAAGACTTCGTATAACTGTATTTGATTCTTCTAAAGTTGTTGATGCTACATTGAAAGCAAGCGGTGCAGCTGGTATAATCAAAAAAGGTAATGGTATACAGGTAATATACGGACCTAAAGTTACTGTAATAAAATCAAGACTTGAGGATTATTTACATGATCCTATAAGCGATCAGGAAGCTTCTGTACCGGCAGATGCTCCTAAAGCAGAGGAAAAGAAAGAGGAGAAAAAGGAAGATAAGAAAGAAGAAGTAAAAAGCTCTTCATCATCAGATAAAGTTTATGCTCCTATAAAAGGAAATATAGTAAAATTAGAAAGCGTTAAAGATGAGGCATTCTCAAGCGGTGCTATGGGTAAAGGTATAGCTATTGAGCCTACAGAAGGAAAAGTATATGCTCCTTATGATGGCATCATAGAAACAGCTTTCCCTACAAAACATGCTATAGGACTTACTTCTGATAATGGTGTTGAATTGCTTATACATGTTGGTATGGATACTGTAAAATTAGGCGGTGCCCATTTCATCTCACATATAGAAGAGGGACAGAAAGTTAAGAAGGGAGATTTATTATTAGAATTTGATATTGAAAAAATAAGAGGAGAAGGATATCCTACATTGACTCCTGTAATAGTAACAAATTCTGATGATTATACAGATGTCATACCTGTTACAGGATCTTCTATTAATGTTGGCGATGAACTGCTTGAAGTAAAAAAATAATAAAATAAAATTGTAAAAATTGTGGGGCTTATTAATTTAAGCCCCATTTTTTTATGTAAAAATCAAATATTATTGTTTAATAGTAAAAAAAATTACTTGACAATAAAAAAATAAAAAATTATACTTTGCCAAAGTCTTATTTATTTGGAGATATTATTTATGGAAAACAAAAAAAAGAAATATATTTTAATGCTGAAATTTTTAGTTCCATTTGCAGTATTTATAATAGTTGTTGTTATAGGTTTAATGTTATATTTTATTCCTAGGTATAAGAAAGAATTCTTATTAGAAATAGAATCTGACATGTACAAAAAAGAATCTTCTGTTTCTTCTTGGCTTAGTTATTTTTATTCGGAGATTGATGTTTTATCTTCATATTGTAAATATGAAACCGATTATACTCAAATGCTTGATTCTTTCAAAGAATTAAAAAATATGAAAGATGAAATTGGAAATATACATTTTAGCGGCACTGTTGGATATAAATACGGCGGATTATTAGTTATAGTATACGGTGATAATATAGAAGGATTCGATCAAACTACAAGAGAATGGTATATAGAAGCTGTGAAAAACCCTTCCTCTCCTTATTTGAGTGCTCCATATCAAGATGCAGAAACAGGGGAAACAGTTATAACTATATCTAAAGCTGTTTTTCAAAATAATGAGCTTAAAGGGGTAGTAGGATTGGATATATCTTTTTCTAAAATAGCTAAATCCTTAACAGCTGATAAAGATAATAAATATTTTATAGCATTAACTGATGGAAGATTTATAACTCATACAGATGCCAATTTATTATTTAATCAGCAGAGAAATATTTATACAGAATTGAATGCACCTAGACTTAATGGTACAAATTATGATATTACACTTAATAAGAAACAGTGGACAGCTGTTTATAGTATACCGAATACTCCTTGGCTTCTTGTTGGAAATGGAAGTGTAGAAAATCTTACTAAAAAAACAATTACATTATCAATAATAATGGTTATAGTAGCAATTGGTTTCTTAGCAATTCAGTTTGTGCTTGTTTTATTAAATGTTAATCCTTTATCTCAAACTCTAGACAGAGCTATAGATGTTATTAAAAATATGACAGATAAACATTTCAATGCTGTATTTGAAGATAAGTTATTAAAAAAGTCAGATCAAACAGGTGTTTTAGTTAATTCTATACAAAATATGCAGAAATCTCTTGGAAACTCTATACATTCTCTGCAGGATTCTTTGAATTTTATTGATAATGAAATAGATACTGTTTCTGACGGAAGTACAAATTTATCCGACCGAACTAATACTCAGGCTTCTTCTCTTGAGGAATTATCCAGTTTGATAGAATCTTTATCATCATCTCTTGATGAAACAAATATTCAGTCTAATGATGCTAAGGATATGAGTGCAAAAGTGGCAGATGCTACTAAAGTAGGAGTAGAAGCATCTTCAGAAATCATAAGCAGTATGAGCGAGATATCTGAATCTAGTAAAAAAATATCAGAAATGACAAAACTTATACAGTCTATTGCTTTTCAGACAAATATATTAGCATTAAATGCAGCGGTTGAGGCAGCAAGAGCTGGAGATCAAGGTAAAGGTTTCGCTGTAGTAGCAAGCGAGATACGTTCTTTAGCTCAGAATGTTGATGAAACGGCTAAAAATATTACAAATACTATAAATGATGCACTTGCTAAAGTAGAAGCTGGAAACAAAGCCGTTGAAAACTCTTCAAAAATACTTAATGATATAGAATCTTTAGCACAGGATATGCTCAATAAATTAAGCTCTATATCTGAGAGAGCCGTTATGGAAGCAGATAGCATAAATCAAATTAATATTTCTGTAAGACAGCTCAATTCTATTACAGGCGAAAATAGCAATTTGGCAGAGGCAAATGCTAGTTCTACAAAAGAAGTGAGAACAAAAATAGAAGATATGGTTGAACAAATTAATAGTTTTAAATTCTAATATTTATATAAATACAATTTTTAAAAGAAATGGCTTTTATTATAGTCATTTCTTTTTTTATATATTTTCTACGCAGAATATATAATGAGGCATATCCATATTATAATAATGTTTTACTGTATTATCTATTATTTTCATTCCGTTTCTAATAGCTACTTTTTGAGAGGCGATATTGTTATCTCTTATTATCGAGTATACCCTATCAGCATTTAAAACATTAAAAGCATAATTTTTACAGGCTATTGCAGCTTCTGTAGCAAATCCTTTATGCCAGTAGTTTTTATTGAATAAATATCCTATTTCAAGCACTTCATAAGAATCATGTATTTTTTTATCTACCTTCTGCATAGTAAGTCCGCATTGTCCTATAAAATCATTATTTTCTTTTAGTATACATTCCCATAATCCAAATCCGTAAGTTTTGTATCTATTCATTTGATTATTGAACCATTGCTGCACTTCTTCATCAGAAAAAGCATGTTCATAAGCATACATAGTTTCTTTGTCTTGAAGTATAGAGGATAATCCTTTATAGTCTTTTTCATTATTTTCTTCAAATTCTCTTAAAATAAGTCTTTCAGTTTCTAGTATTTTTTTCATAATTATAAAACAAGACTATTCTAGAAAAATGATATTAAATATTTGTTTTTTTGATTTGTTTTTTCAATCCTGCCCTCTAGGATTTTTAAATTTATATGTTATTTTTGTATTATACTGAAAATTTTTAAGTTTGTCATTTTTTATTCAACTTTTTCCCGCCGCAAAAAGTTGCTGCCGCAGGCACGCTTCGCGAAAATGCAAGTATAAAATTAGCACTAAATCATACTAATTTTGTTTTACATGTAAGATAAAATATTAAATTTAATCTAAAATATAGCCTTTTTGCTTCTTTGCGGCAATACCTCAGGCACTCCCTGCGGTCGCAAAAGAACTGGGGGTGTGGGGGTTAGTCCCCACAAATAATAAAATAACTTTTGACAAAATATATTTGTTTCAATATATATAAAATTCATTAAACGTGCGTTTAAGAGATTGAAAATTTAATTTAAACTTGGGTGGGCTTTTATATATTCTGATTTCATTTATAAGAAATTATTAGTTAAAATTGCATATAAATTAATAAAGAAAAAGGGCGGGCATATGTAATAAAAAATATATTTTTTGTATTTTTAAGTATTGACAAAGTTTTAAAATATGTTAGAATATACTAACAAATGTTAGAGAGCATTGATAAAGTCAACAACTTTGTATCCCTAAATTGAT
Source organism: uncultured Brachyspira sp. (assembly GCA_949300355.1). GTDB lineage: Bacteria > Spirochaetota > Brachyspiria > Brachyspirales > Brachyspiraceae > Brachyspira. The sequence goes on along the minus strand of CASGDY010000071.1, from coordinate 3,599 downwards.
ACAATATATTTTATAACCTTCATTTAATTAAACTGTACGCCCCCTATGATGAGTAGGGGGCAATATTTTTTTATTAAATATAAAAAATAAATATAGCAAATTTTTTTTATAACATATAATATTTTATCAATAAAAAAATTTTGTAGATAAACAAATGGAGGATTAAAATATTATTATGAAAGCTATAACAACTATAGTATTACTTATATTGTCAAATACATTTATGACAATAGCTTGGTACGGACATTTGAAATTTAGTGAGATGAAAGGTTTTGCTAAATTATCACTTCCTATAATTATATTAATAAGCTGGGGAATTGCTTTATTTGAATATTGTTTTCAGGTTCCAGCAAATAGAATAGGCTTCCAAGGAAACGGAGGACCTTTTTCATTAATGCAGCTTAAAGTTATGCAGGAAGTTATTACATTAACTATATTCACTATTTTTACAGTAGTATTTTTCAAAACAGAAACTTTAAGAATAAATCATTTTATAGGTTTTTTATGTTTGATATTGGCAGTATTCTTTATTTTTAAGAAATAGTAATTTATAAAAAATATATAATAAAAGGCAATTATACAAAATATAATTGCCTTTATTTTATTGATGATTTTTTAATTATCTTAAATTATGTTTTTTTACTCTAGCATCTGCTATATGCTGATTTTCCCATTCTATTTGAATTAAATTCATTCTCTGCATAGATAATTCTCTTTTAACAGCATTTTTAGTAGCGGCATCAAAAGTTGTTAAAGTAGCCATATTTGGTTTTTCTTCAGAAACTAATCTTATAACAGCCACACCATTATCCAATTTTATAACATCGCTTATTTGATTAGTCTGCATAGAGAATACATGCATATAGAAAGCTTCAGTAGAAGAATCAGGTATAATAGTTCCTTCAGCAGTATTTAATCTTCCCTGATTATAAGAGAAAGGCTTGTCTGGTCTATAGTATTTTATAAGTCCATTTCCATTTAATCTTGCTAAATTATTAATACCAGAAACAGCAGCTTTTAACACTTCAGCTTGTTTTGTTTTTTCAGCTTCTAAAAGAGTATTTATATTAGCATTTAAATATTCTCTTCTTATAACTTCTTTATTAACATCAGTATATTTTTCAGGTATTCTAATATCATTAACTAATACAATATAATAGTATCCATTTGCATATATAGGCTGTAAAAGATTAGTTCCTTTAGTAGTATTATTAGCAAAAATTTTATTAGCAAAATCTTCATTAGGCATTTGCATTCTTGTAAGATATCCTAACTTATAGTTATTAGTATCAAAACTTTTTTCCATAGCTGTTTTTTCAAATAAAGTGATATCATCTTTCAAAGTTTTATATAAATTATCAGCCGCTCCGCCGCTTTGAGTTATTATCCAAGAAATATCTGCCTGAGCAAAATTAGTTTTATTATCTGTAAAATATTTTTCTAAATCAGCATCAGCTACTTGATTAGACTGTACTATCTCAGAAGCATTTATATAAACCATTTCAATATCTTTTTTTGTAAGATTTCTTTTGTATTCTCTTTGCATTTCTAAATCATTTAATTTAACAGAAGTAAATAATTCAGCAGAAGCAGTTTGTGCTAATATATCTTCTTCTAAATCTTTTTGTATTTTTACTTTATCAGACTGAGAAGAATTTTTTATGAATGATTCATAAGCCATTTGATTATAAACACCATTAGTATCTATAAACTGACTCTTCATAGCTTCAACTATAAAATTGTCACTTACATTTATATTTTTTCTAGCTACATCATTTAAAAGAATAGTAGCAACAGCTCTTCTAAATGCCAAATCTTCTATATAAGTATACATTTCATTATTTATTTGTATTCCTAATTGCTGATAATAACCTTCTATTTGTCTGAAAGCTCTTCCATAAGGGCTAGTACTTGTATAATATATAGGCTTTCCATTAACAGAACCTATTGTAGGAGTTTTTTGGCTTCCTCTAGTATCAACTACCAAGAAATAAATTATCAAAAGTATTGAAACTGCTGATACTCCTAGCCATTGTAAAGTTTTTATTACTGGGCTTTTCTTTTTAGGTACGAAGTTTTTATTAGATGACATTATATATATCCTTAATTCTTAATTAAAAAATGATTATAATTTAATAATTATATAAGAAGAGTTTAAAAAATTCAAGTTTTTATAAAATTAAATTTATAATTGTTAGTATTTATAAACTTATATAAAAAAAGCTGATAACCTTATCATTTAAATAAAGTTACCAGCTTATAATTTCTTTTTTATTAATAGTTAGGTGCTTTAGAAGTTATTTTTACATCATGTACATGGCTTTCAGCTAATCCCTGATTAGTTATTCTTATAAATTCAGCTTTTTCCTGAAGCATTTGTATATCTTTAGCACCAATATATCCCATACCGGCACGAATACCGCCAACTATTTGATATACAACATCAGCAACATGTCCTTTATATTCAGTAACACCTTCTATTCCTTCAGGTACAAATTTAGATTTATTAACAACCTCGCTTTGGAAATATCTGTCTTTGCTTCCATGTATCATAGCACCAACAGAACCCATTCCTCTATAAGGCTTATATTTTTTACCGTCTATTATAATAACATCTCCAGGAGCTTCATAAGTAGAGGAGAAAAGTCCTCCAGCCATAACAGCATCAGCTCCTATAGCAAATGCTTTAACTATATCTCCTGAATACTTTATACCGCCGTCAGCAATGGCTCCCACATTATGTTTTTTAGCAATTTCAGAAGCATCATGTATAGCAGTAAGCTGAGGAACACCAACACCTGCAATTATTCTTGTTGTACAAATAGAGCCTGCACCTATTCCTATTTTTATAGCATCTACTCCGGCATCGATCAAAGCTTTAGCTCCGTCTGCAGTAGCAATGTTGCCTGCTATCACTTCAACTTGAGTATATTTATCTTTAATTTCTTTTATAGCAGTAAGTACGTTTTTTGAATGTCCATGTGCTGTGTCTATTACTATTAAATCTACTTTTGCTTCTATAAGTTTTTCTATTCTTTCATATCTGTCATCAGATATGCCTATAGCAGCTGCAGCTATTAAAGAACCATCTTCTGATAAAGTAGCCTTTTCTTTGTTTTCTATATCCTTAAAACTTTTTACTATTTCTACTTCTTTAACCTGCTGTTCTAAAGGCATGTTTTTATGTATAACACCTAATCCTCCGCATAATGCCATAGCTATTGCCATTTTAGATTCTGTTACAGTGTCCATTGGAGAACTTATTAATGGTGTGTTTAATGTTACTTTTTTTGTTAATTTTCTTCTTAAAGTTACATCTTTTGGAAGAATATCTGATTCTTTTGGTACTAATAATACATCATCAAAGGTTAATGCTTCTTTAATATTAATAGGCATAATTATTTTTCCTCTTTTTTAATTAGATATAGATTTGAATAATATAGATATTTTGATAAAAGATTCTATAGTAAAAATGCTATAATTGCAATGATTTTTTATTTTTTTAATCAATATTTTAATTAAAAATATTGAAATGTATTAAATGTTTATTATTATTGTAATAATATTGTAAAATTTTAACTATTTTTATATTTTTTAAG
>CASGDY010000070.1 GCA_949300355.1 uncultured Brachyspira sp. | reverse complement strand
CATAGGTATTCCTTTTTGTTTATTTCTAGCAATTTAAATTATAAGGGATACCTACTTTTTTTAAACTAAAAGTGTGCAATATCTGTGGCTCTTAAACAAGTTTTGATTATAATTAATATTTTATTTTTTTATTTTTTCGTATATACTCATTATACTATATTAGTATTATTTACTAAATGATAAACAATAAAAATTGAGGAGTTTATATGATTTATACTTTGACACTAAATCCTGCGGTGGACTACTATATGGATATGAATAAATTAGAAGAAGGAGAATTAAATAAAGTAAATACTTCATATACTTTAGCAGGAGGAAAAGGAATAAATGTTTCCAAAGTATTAAAAAATTTTGGCATTGAATCTGTGGCTTTAGGATTTTGCGGAGGTTTTACAGGGGAGTATATAAAATCAGATTTAAATAAATACGGAATAAAAGATAATTTTATTTCTCTTTCAGAAGACACCAGAATAAATGTTAAAATAAAAACAGAAAAAAAAGAAACTGAAATAATGGGTAAATCTCCTAAAATATTGCAGGAGAACATAGATCAAATGCTTTCTATTATAGATAATAATATTCAAGATAATGATATATTAGTTCTTTCAGGAAGCGTGCCTAGTTCAGTAAAAGAAGATATTTATAAAGACATTATACAAAAAACAAAATCAAAAAATAATGTAAAAGTAATATTAGATTCCAGAGAGAATGCTTTTAAAATAGCGGTTAAGGAAAAAGTTTTTCTTACTAAACCTAATAGAAAAGAATTGTCTGAATATTTCGGAAGGGATATAAAAACTGTATATGACATTATAATTTATGCAAAGCAATTAGTAGAAGATGGAAGTGAGAATGTTATAGTATCATTAGGAAAAGAGGGATCTGCTTTAGTTAATAAAGAAGGCTCTTATATAGGAAATGCTCCTGAAGGAAAACTCGTAAGTTCTGTAGGGGCAGGGGATGCAATGGTTGCTGGTATTGTATATGGTATAAGTCAAAATTTAACTATACTAGATTCATATAAATATGCTATAGCTTCAGGAACTTCTACTGCTTTTAGTGAGGGACTTACAACATTTGAAAATATGAATAATTTACTTGATAAAGTTGAAATTAAAGAGATTAATATAAAATAAAAATATCATTTGTTATATTATTTTTTATTGCAGCAGAAGGCCAATTTTTTAGTTTTCTGCTGTTTTTATTTCAATATGTAAACTAAAATCATCAAATTTTTTTTTAATTTTGTATTTATTGTTGATTTTAATTGATAAAACTATCATAATATAACTATAGAAAAGTAAATGGAGTTGCTTATGAAAATGATAAAACAAATTATTATTGCTATGATTTTTATTAGTTCTTCTATATTGTATTCACAGTATTATGCAATAGGTGAATGGCATTTAGTTGAGAAGATAGACCCTATAACAGATGTAAAAGAGATTTCTATATTCATAAAAAAGCAGGAAGAAAATAGTTTAAACTTTAATACATTAATGATAAAAGTAAACAGCAATTCCATCAATATAAATTTATATACTCCTTCTTTGCTTTTTAAGCAGCGTTTTAATGATGATGATAAAATAGACATAATATATAGATTAGGTAAAAATGAACCTAGAAATACATCATTAAATAAATACGGCGAAACTGAATTTTATTCATTGACTAATTCTCAAATAGCAAGCCAGCAAAGTATAATTTTACTTAAAGAATTATTACATCATAATACTTTGGCTGTTAGAGCTTTAGAGACTATAGGTAATACAAAGTATACATATACTTATGTTTATGATTTGCAGAAATTAAAAGAGATTTTATTATATGCTGATTTAAGCGGTACTATATTAGAGAATTATCAAGCAGAATTTGAATCTATACTTGAAAATCAGCAAACTGAAAAAGATAAAGCTGCTCAAGATTCAGAATCATCAGAAAATTCAGAAGCATCAGAAGACACTGAAACACCTAAAACAAAAGATAATATATATTTGATAGATGATATTAACTATGAAAAGCCTATCATTTAATATTATTAAATATTCTGTTTCTTGAAGCATGGGCTAAGGCTATAGCTACAGCATCGGCTGTATCATCTTGAATAATATCGGCACCGGTAAAAAGATTCACCATTTTCATCATGGCATCTTTATTAGCATTTCCGCTGCCTGTTATTTGAGATTTTACCTCTTTAGGTTTGTATTCAGAAAATTCAATATTATTAAGTGTTAAAGCCAATATTATAACACCTCTAGCTTCAGCAACTTTTATTGCGGTTTTGGTATTTTTTGAAAAGAATAATTCTTCTATTGCGGCATTAGAAGGCTTGTATTTTTTTATAAGTTCATCTAATTGGGCATAGATAAAAGAAAGTCTTTGATTATATTCTTGATTTTGGAAGGTTTCAATAAGCCCGGAATCTACTATTTTGTATGCAGAGTTTTTAGCTTCTATAAAAGCATATCCGCATCTAGCAAATCCCGGGTCTATTCCTAAAGTTATCATAAAGATATTAATTGCTTTTGATTGTGTATTTTATGATAATTTTTATTCTTCTATTAAGTTATCAGTGATTTCTAAGTTAGTAGCTACTGCAGAAACATCATCATGGTCTTCAAATAAACCTATGATTTTCATAACTTTTTTAGCATCATTTTCAGCTATAGTCATAGTATTATCAGCAACGCGTACTATTTCAGCACTTTCTGGTTCAATACCTTTAGCTTTTAAAGCATCTACTATAGATGATAAACTTTCCATAGGTCCAGTGATAGTAAATACTTCTTCATCTTGTTCTATATCTTCAGCACCGGCATCTAAAACTATATCCATTAAACTTTCTTCAGTATTTCCAGCAGCAGGTATCATTACAACAGCTTTTTTCTTAAACTGCCAAGAAACTGCACCGTTTTCTGCCAAGTTTCCGCCGTTTTTACTGAATATAGATCTTATTTCAGCAGCTGTTCTATTTTTATTATCTGTAGCAACGTCTACTATGATAGCAACTCCGCCTGGAGCATAACCTTCATAAGACATTTCTTCGATATTAGCACCTTCGCCTGCTCCAGCACCTCTTTTTATAGCTCTGTCTATATTATCATTAGGCATATTAGTGCCTTTAGCTTTTACTATAACCATTCTTAATCTTGCATTCTGGTCTGGGTCTGGGCTTCCGCCTTCTTTTACTGCGATTGTTATTTCTTTTGCTATTTTTGACCAAATTTTACCTTTTTTTGAGTCATTTGCGGCTTTTTTATGTTTAATACTAGCCCACTTGGAGTGTCCTGACATATTACACCTCTGTTTATTAGATTTTTTATTTATAGATTATTTATTCGCCATAATTATATATCAAAATACAACTATTGTCAACTTATAATATATATTTTGATTGATTATCATACTTATATTATCTATTAGCTCACCGCACGTAGAATAAAATTTAAAATATGAGCTGATTATTGATTATAATTTAAACAATAAATTAAAATGCATTAAACGTGCGTTAAGCAGATTATATATTTAAATAACACTTGGGCGGGTGCCTTAATTTCTAATTTAAACTTTAAATATAAAAAATACTAAAATTTAAATTTTAGCTATAAATTTTAAATGGCGTGGTATGTAATTTAAGTTTTAAAATTTAATTACAATTCCCCACCCTCTAGGCTTAAAGTTTTAATTTGCAATATAAGATTAGTTTTTTCTTGTTGATTAAATTAGATTTTTTAGCTGCCCACCCATGATTTTTTTAAATTTATAGTACATACCAAAAAATTTAAGTTTATCAACTGATGTACTTTATATAGAATTATCAACTTTTTTGCCGCACAAAAAAGTTGCAAAAAACGTACATACTATAGCTGAATATTAAAAAAATATCTATCAAATATAGTGTAATAGCATAATTTACTTCAAAAATGCAGGCTTTTTGGATCTTTGACGAAGTCCGCAGAGTGTATGCTGGCGTGAAAAATAACAATAAAAAAATTGACAAACTTAAAAAATTTCAGTATATACCCCGCACGCATGACAGAACTTTAAATATAGATTAATTGAAAAACAGAATTTAAATTATATATAAGAATCCATTTATCGTGCGTTAATAAAATTTTGTAGAACTATATATTACTAAATACGCTTTTTATAAAAATTTAGTAATTTTTAATTATTGAAAAATAAAGCAAATGATTTAAAATATTAATATCAAATTATGGTGCTATGAGTATGAAACATCTTTATAAATTGGATAATGCTGCTAAACTTTTTGTTTCTATAAAAAATAAAAAAAATATACCAATATTCAGAGTGTCAGTTGTACTTAATAATGAAGAAGTTAATCCTGATATACTTCAGAATGCATTAGACATTACAATAAAAAGATTTCCAACACTTTCGCTTATGATAAAGAAAGGATTATTTTGGAATTACTTTGAAGAAAATCATAGAAGATTGATTGTAGAGGAAGATAAATATTATCCCTGCTATAATATAAACAGCAAATTAAATAACGGCTATCTTTTGAGAGTAGGGTATTATAAATATAGAATTTTTACTGAAGTTTATCACTCTCTAGCTGATGCTACGGCTTTAATAAGTTTTTTAAAATCTTTGCTGTATCATTATTTTGTTTTGTTAGGAAAAAATATTGATGATAAAAATGATGATATATTTAAAGATACTGTTCCAATTATGGCAGACTATGATGACAGCTTTTCTGTGCATACAAAGGATAAAATAGAAACTAAGAAAGAAAAAAAGATAAAGAATATTTATTTGATTAAAGGAAAGCCTTTAAAATTTTACGGCGATAATGTTGTGCATGGAATGATAAGTTTGAAAAGCATTAAGGAAGAGAGCAAAAAACATAATACCACAATCACATCTTATATATTATCGGCTTTGGTTTATTCAATTTATGAAACTAGAATAAAAAACAGACTTGACGGAAAAAATATAGTGATGTGCGTGCCTGTTAATTTAAGAAGTATATTTCCTTCAATATCATTAAAAAATTTCTTCGGGGTTGCTAATATATTGATTGGCACAGATAAGGAATTAACTTTTGATGATATTATAATGATTACGAATAGAGAGATGAAAGATAAAATCAGTAAGGAAAAACTTCAGAATTTTATATATGAGAATACGAAATTAGAAAATAATATATTTGCTAAGTTTATACCATTAGTTATTAAAAATTTTGTAGTTAATTTAGCATTTGAACTTTTTGAAGATAAATTGAAAACTATGACAATATCAAATTTTGGCAATATATCTTTGCCTGATGATATGAAAGATTATACAAGTCATTTTGAAGCTGTTGTATATCCTACAATAAACAGTCCTTTAAATTGCGGCTTATGCAGCTTTGGTGATAAATTATCAATTACATTTAATAGAACGGTAATAGAAACTGATATAATAAAATCTTTTTTTAGGCACATATCTAATATTACAGAAGTGGAAATTTATTCTAATGATTACGGAGTATAAAGAAAATGGCTTATTGTAATAATTGCAGATTGAAAATAAAAACTAATAGAAATATATGTCCTTTATGTTTAAAAGAATTAAATAATAATGATAATGAAATAATAAATGAAGAATATCATTCTTATGAATGGTTTTATAAAATGCAGAAAAAAATCAATGCTCAAAAAATAGTTTTGCTTTCATCATTAGCAGCAATAATAGCTTTGATAATAGTAAATATTTCAACTAATTCAAAATATAATTGGGCTGTAATATCTGTTATATCAATATTATGTTCTTATTTTACTTATGTATGTTTTACAGCTGATACTTTATATTTAAGGCAGAAATTACTTATAGAGTTTTTTATACTTATGCCTCTCGTTATTGTAATAGATATATTCACCGGTTTTTATAAATGGTCATTTAATTATGTTATTCCTTTTTTGTCGCTTGGCTTAAATATTGCTATGTTTTTAATTGCAGTTATAGACAGAAAATATTTTAATGAATATGTTTCTTACATAATGTCTGCTTCTTTTATATCAATAATTATGATAATTCTTCCTTTATTTCATTTTGTACTTTGGAGCAGTTTATCCGCTTTGGGAGGAGGTATTATAATTATTTTAGCTATGCTTATATTATTTAGAATTGATTTTGTTTCATCTATAATAAAGATTTTTCATATATAATTTATAAAGTAAGGAGTATTTTTATGGAAGATAATAAAAGAGAAGAAAAAGAGCAAATAAAAAAAGAAAAAGAACAAAGGAAACTTGAAGAGAAAAAAGCCAAATTGGAAAGAAAACAGAAAAAAATAGAGGAAAAGATAAGAAGAAAAAATTTGCTTGGAGAGTATCTTACTTATCCAAGTATGGCTGTTAATTTTATAAAAGCTGATAAGAAAATAAAGCCTGAAAAGTATCAATTCGATAAAAATAAGGCTCAATATATATTATATTTTGCCCCTCAATTAAAAGAAAATGAAAGTCCAAAGAAACAGGTTATAGTTTATTTATACGGCGGAGGCTGGAAAGAGGGTAATGCTAATTTATATAGATTCGTTGGAAGAAGATTTGCCAAAGAAAAATTCCATACTATTTTATTAGGATACAGACTAAGTAAAAAATATAAATACCCCGCTCAAATAGAAGATGTATTTGCAGGATTTAATAAGGCACTAGAAGTTTTGAAGAATAAAAATATTGATTATTCTGATATTATAGTAATAGGCTCATCTGCCGGTGCGCATTTGGGAGCTTTGCTTGTTTACTATAAAGAAATGCATAAGAAATATAATGTGGATTCTAATATTTTTAAAGGCTATGTATCTCTTGGAGGGCCAACAGATTTAAATGTATGTACTAATGATATAATAACTCCTATGCTTGATCAATTATTTGAAGAGGGCTACAATAGGGAAGAGGCTAATCCTTATAATCATATAGACGGAAGCGAGAAAACAAAAGTACTATGCGTTCATTCCGAATTGGATCCTATTTGCGATGTTGAGAATTCAATTCATTTTTCTAATAAAGTTAATAGCTTTCATGATGGCTTAGCCGATTGTATTATATTTGATAATAAAAATATTTATCATAATAATTTAGTTAATGGTATATTCTTTGAGGCTATGGACAGCGAACATATATTAGATAAAGTATTCAAATGGATTGAAAAAATTGATAGTTAAGATGGTAAAATATGTTATTTTCTGATTTTAGGCATTTTATTTGGGAATAAAATAAAAAAATAAATGTATTGTCAAATTAATTGATGACGATAATAAATAGAGCAAAATTATAATGGAATATATTTTATGAAAAAAATCTATTTATTATTAGTTTTATTTATTTTAATATATGTTAATGCCTATAGTCAGAATAATGCAGCTTCTATGGTAAAATCTATGCAAATAGAAGATGTTGCAGATATATCTATATCAGATGATAATTCTACTATGACATTTCAAGAGTTAGCAGAAAATTATGCTGATATTATAATGAATAAAAATGCCACACCAGAACAATTAGAGGCATTAGGCAGTATAATTAAATTATGGATGGATACTTTAGCAGATAATTATACAAGAGATGAAATGTTTAATGAATACAGCAGAATCACTTCTACTTTATCATGTATGTCTATACATTTAATATTAAGAATAGCAATAAAAGATAATAATATCCCTACAGAATCAGCACAGAACAATATATATAATTCTATTAATAATAAATTTATACCATCATTTGCCGAATTTAAAAATGACGGTTGGAAGACAGAATTTAATTTTTATGTTATTAATATGTCAGCAGCTGTATGCAAATGGTATGAAGATAAATCAAAGAAATTGGACTACCCAGACTTTAAGGTTTGGAGAGACGGCAGCTTCTAAGAACACATTATTCATTATTCAAGGAGGAATTAAATAATGACACAAACAGAAGATAAGGTAAAAAAAGACCTTAAAAGCCTAATATCTAAATATAAGGAGCAGGCTACTGTGGTAATAAAAAAAAGCAAAGCTGTTTGATTTTATTATTTTAGTTTATATTTAGAAAATTATTTTATTTATTTTAATAAATAAAATCTGAGAATCCTTCCTGAAATTTTTAGGGGGGGATTTTTTTATTTATACTGTATAAAAAAACATTTGTAAAAAATGAATAATAGTACCTTGACAAATAAAGTCTTTTAAGTAAAATGTTAATTATATTTTAAGGAATAAAGTTTAATATGAAAGATATAGTATTTTATAATTCACTTACTAGAGAAAAAGAAGTTTTTAAACCTATTAATGCTAATGAGGTTGGTATGTATTCATGCGGACCTACAGTATATAATTATGCACATATAGGAAATTTTAGGGCATATATATTCAGCGACTTACTTAGAAGAGTATTAGAAGATTACGGATATAATGTTAAGCTTGTAATGAATTTAACTGATGTTGATGATAAGACTATAAAAAATTCTAAAGAGAATCATATATCTTTGAATGATTATACAAAGAAATATAAAGAGGCATTTTTTGAAGACATAAATACATTAGGAATAAAAAAAGCTTCAGTAAATCCTGCTGCAACAGATCATATAAAAGAGATGATAAGTATTATAGAGCTTCTTAAGAAAAACGGACATACTTATGAATCAGATGGTTCTGTTTATTTTAAGATAAGCACATTTCCTCAATATGGAGAGTTGGCCAATTTAGATAAGCAGGAATTACTAGACGGAGCTTCAGGACGCGTTCTTAATGATGAATATGATAAAGAAAATGCAAGCGACTTTGTACTTTGGAAGGCATATACGGAAGATGATGGTGATGTTTATTGGGATTCTCCTTTTGGAAAGGGAAGACCTGGATGGCATATAGAATGTTCTGCTATGAGCTGTAAATATTTAGGAAAGCATTTCGATATACATACAGGAGGGGTTGATAATAAATTCCCTCATCATGAAAATGAAATAGCACAGAATGAAGCTGCTTTCAATGAAAAGTTTGTTAATTATTGGCTTCATTGTGAGCATTTGATAGTTGATGGCGAGAAAATGTCAAAATCTAAAGGCAACTTTTACACTTTAAGAGATTTGCTTGATAAAGGGCTTTCTCCTGAAGCTATAAGGTACTCGCTTATTAATTCTCATTATAGAAAACAGCTCAACTTTACTATTGACGGAATTAAACAGTCTCAAAGTGCTATTGACAGAGTTAATGATTTGATATTCAGACTTAAAGATATCAATAATACTGAGTCTAATGAAGTTAATGAAAATTTATTAAAAGAGTTAGAAGTTTCTAATGAAAAGTTTTCTGACTCTATTTACAATGATTTAAATATATCAGAGGCACTTGGTATATTATTCACTTTGGTAAAAACTGTGAATACATCTTTTGATTCTATTAATGTTAATACAAGAGACGTTGTATTAAAATTTATAGAGCGAGTTAATAATATTATAAACTGCTTTAATATAGGCAATGCGGATAAAAAAGAAGATAATGAAGAAGAAATAAATAAATTAATAGAAGAAAGGACTCTTGCTAAAAAAGAGAAGAATTATCAAAAAGCAGATGAGATAAGAAATCAGTTATTGTCTATGGGAATAGAGATAATGGATACTCCTCAAGGGGTTAAGTGGAAGAGAAAATAAATAGAAAATATAAAGGAATTATGTGGATTTAATAAAGAAAACATTTCAGCATATAGAAGGTATAGGACCCAAAAAGGAAAGTCTTTTATGGGAAGAAGGTGCTGTTGATTGGGAAGATACATTAAAAAACATAAATTATTATGCTATGCCTAACAGCATTAGAGAGGCTTTGAAAAATGAGCTTCCTAAATCTATTTATAATTATAATTCAAAAAACTATAATTATTTTTTAAAAAGGTTTCCGGATTCTATAGTATATAGGCTTTATCCTATTTTTATGGATAAAACTGTTTTTCTTGATATAGAAACTACAGGCATAAAGCCATCAAAAGCACATGTTACAGTTATAGGCTGTTATGACGGTAAAGAGATGAAAGTTTTTGTTCATGGCAGAAATGAGCATGAATTTTTAGATTATATAAAAAATTATTCTATAATTGTAACTTTTAATGGCTCTTGTTTTGATATACCATTTTTAGAGAGATATTTTGCTACTACTATAAAATGTGCTCAGATAGATTTGCGTTTTGTACTTAAAGATTTAGGATATACGGGCGGACTTAAAAAAATAGAGCAGGATGTAGGTATTTCCAGAGGCGATGATATGGAAGGGGTTAATGGATATACTGCTGTTTTATTATGGAATTATTATCAGGATACTAAAGATGAGACAGCTATTGATTCATTGATACATTATAATTTGCTTGATACTATTAATCTAGAGCATTTGCTTTGTTTAGCATATAACAAATATGCAGAGAGTTATAATTGTCAGCTTTTGGAATATAAAACTTTACCTTCTGTAGAGCATTATAAGCCTAACAAGAAATTAATTGATGCTTTACACAAAAAGCCTTATAAATATGCTCCTAAAAGCGAAGATTAATAAGCCTGCTCCAATATTGTCATTATAGAATCAAAATTCATTGTTCTAGGAAGCTGATCCATACCTGGATATTTTAATGCTAATTCTGCAACTTTATCAAATTTACTTCTGTCTATATTTATTTCATTAAGTCTTGTAGGTAAATTTATATTATGTAGGAATTGCTTTATATGCTGTGCAGATTGGTTAGCAATTTCAAAAGGTGTCATTTCAGGGTCTATTCCGTCTATAACATTTGAAAGTACAATATATTTATTAGGAGCAACAGTGATATAATATTCCATAATATGAGGAAGCAATATAGAACATACCATAGATTTATTAACGGCATATACACTGTTTATAGCAATAGATAAAGCTCTTATAGCACCTAAAGAACTATGACATGCTGAAGTAGCACATAACATATTTGCAGTTGCCAAAGTTGTTATATTTTCTATACTGTTGCTGTCTGATATAAGTTTTTTTAGACCCTGCATACTTATCTTCATGGCATGTACTATTAAAGGTTCTGTTATACTTGTAAGAGTATTGCTCATATATATATCGAATGATAATGCAAATACTGATAAGGCACTGCTTATTGTATATTTAACAGGTACTGTTGCATATAGAGTAGGGTCTATAATACAATTAGATGAATATACATTAGATTCATTATTCTGTTTATTTACCTCATCATATTTATCATATAGGCACATTCCTGTAGATATTTCAGATAAAGAACCTAATATTGTAGGTACTGCTATAATAGGCAAAGGTTTATGGTATACAGGCTGACCATTGATATAATCTGAAGCTTCGCCGCTGTTTGTTACTACAATAGCCGCTCCTTTAGCTGTATTTTGTATTTTGAAGCCGCCTACTGCTACTATAGATTCTGCCTTGCTGTATCTCACTAAATTGGCAATGATATCTGCAGCATCGCTTGTGCTTGTAGAATTTACATCAGAATAAACCATTACATTAATGAAATTATCATTAAGCTTATTCACTATTTGATCTATTAATCCGGTTTGATTGAATGATGCTCCGTCTGTAACTAATACAGTTCTTCCGCCATATTTTTTTATCGCATCTGATAAGCAGTCAAGAGAATCAACTCCGAATGTTATTTTTGTTGGTATATTAAATTCTATTATAGCCATAGTCTTCTTCTATATATGTATTTTTATATTTCTTATTATATATTTTCGGAAATATTAGCCTTAATTTTTAATATTAACAGTAAATTAATTTTATACATTTTATCATATTTACATCTGTCCGCCCATTTTCTTTACTGTTTTTTTGTATAAATTTATTGTTATGCTCTTCTGCACCTAGAATAATCTACTTGGTGGCTGCGACTCGCTTTTTGTATTCTATAATATTTTTATTAGTAATAATAAAAAATTAAATATTAGCAATGTTATAAGTTTTAAAGCGATAAAGGAGCAGCTGATAACTGCCGAAGGAGTTGTCAGCTATTTGCCAGCGACTTTATCGCTAGCAATAATAAAGAAATTAAATATTATTAATGTTATAATTTTAAAGCGATAAAGGAGCAGCTGATA
>CASGDY010000069.1 GCA_949300355.1 uncultured Brachyspira sp. | reverse complement strand
AGAACCAAAAAGTGCAAGTATAAAATTAGTACTAAATAATACTAAAATTGTCTTACATGTAAAATAATTTATTACATTTAAGTTCAAATATAGCCTTTTGCTTCTCGCCTGCCGTAGGCACACTTCGTGAGGCGTACTTCGTATGCGGCAACAAAAGAAGTGGGGTGCTGCGTAAGCACACAGCGTGGTGGGCAAAGCCCTGCAAATATTTAAAATTTAAAAAAATTATTTTTGACAAAATATAATTGTTTAGGTATATACTAAAAATTTTTAAGTTTGTCAACTGATGCACTTTATATAAATTTTATCTACTTTTTTGTCGCACACGCTCTGCGGACTTCGTCAAAGTTTTTATCCTTCGGATACGCTACGCTAGAACTTTATATTAAAAACATTCCTATTAAATATAGGATGTACCCTAAATTTATACTAAAATGCAGTTCTTCGCCGTAGGTGTACTTCGTATGGTTCTCGCCGCAGGCGGGCTTCGCCTTATACCAATACCGAAAGGTACCTTGCCTACGGCACGCATAGCGTCGGTAAAATAACTGGGGGTGTTACGAAGTACGCAGAGCGGCACGACTGTGTACTTCGCAGGGCTAGTCCCCACAAATAATAAAAATAAGAAAATAATTTTTGACAAAATATAGTTGTTTAGCTGTATTCACCGCCGATATAATCGATGTATCATAGTTTTTATTATACATGGATTATTAATAAAAAATTAATAATCCAATAAAAATAATATTATACTAATTCCAACTTTCTAATATTGTTTATATTTATATTATTCTTTGAAAGATAGCTTTTTATGTCGCGTACCCTTATAGCTTTTTCACTGCTTTCTAAAAGTGTTATTAGTAAATCATCATTTTTCTTTATGGCTAAATAATCGCCTTTTCTCTCCTCGCTTGTTCTTAATTCTTCCTTGTTTGATAATATTTTTAATGCTTCTTTATCATTATCAGTTTCTATCTTATAAATAGTGTTTTTTGGAAGAGCTTGAATATTTTTAGCATTTAAAGGAGTAGATACGGCACTAATTATTTCAATGCCTATATGAGAAAGTAAATTGTTTATTTTGTTTTTTAGCAGCTCTATATCTATAGAATCAGTTAAACTTATTTCCATATACTCTGCTTCACTCTCGCATGCAAATGGAGTAGGGGGAGTAAACACAACTTTTTCTAATGGGTGAAAGCCTTTGCTTAATGCTATGCTTGCACCTGCGATTTTTAAAGCACAAATCATAACTCTTGATAAATCATGCATTCCTAAAAGTGATGATATGCCTTCTTTTTTGAATTTCATTAATACTTTATAGTTTACAGCAAATATATCTCTTTTCTTTAGAGTTTTTAATTCTTCAGCCATTTGAGTAAAGTTTGTATTTAAAACTTCTTTTTTGTATTTATGACAGTATTTTTTATAATCTATACCGCAATTCTGACAATTTCCTGTAAAGCAGTAATCTGTAAATTTGCCGTTTTGAAATCTTTCGTATTCTTTATCAAAGAAAGTTTGACTTACAAGAGTATCAATGCATTTCCAAGGAGTATTTATTTTTTTGCTTAATAATTCTTTGATTGTGTATCCGCTTTCTTCTATTACTTCTTTCCAAACATCATATTTAAAATATTCTACCCAAGCATCAAATTTTGCACCTTTCTTATATGCTTTATAAATGATATCTCCGATTTTCTCATCGCCTCTTGAAATTATGCCTTCAATTTCTGCCATTCTAGGAGGATGATATTTTATAGCTACTTTAGTTCCTCTGAAATGATCGCGTACCTTTCCTATATAAGTAATTGCTTCTTCATCTGTAAGCTGATTATTATTTTCTAAAGGAGTATGAGGCTTTGGAATAAATACATTAATCGCGGCATTTATTTTTACTTTATTCTTTGATACTTTTATCATTTTTTCAAGGGCTTCTATTATTTCATCGGCTTCTTTGTCCGGATTATCAGTGAAACCTATCATAAAATAAATTTTTACTATTTTCCAGCCCATTTTCTGAACATCGGCAAGTATATTGTATATGGCATCTTCGTCCATTTCTTTATTGATTTTTTCTCTTAATTCATGGCTTCCAACTTCCAATGCAAATGTTAAGCCTGTTTTTCTGAATTGTGCTATTCTGTCTGCAGTGTCCTTATCAAATGAGTCTATTCTTAATGAAGGCAGAGAAAGAGAAAATCCTTTATGCTCTCCTAATGTCTGTAAATATTCTATTAATTCTCCAATATGAGGATAATCATCAGCAGAAAGAGAGAATAAATTTAAAGTATTAGCTCCTGTTGCCTCTAATGACTCCATTGCAATATCGACAATTTTTTCTATAGTTCGGTTTCTTACTGGTCTATAAGTGATTCCTGCCAAACAGAATCTGCAGCTATGAGTACAGCCTCTAGCTATTTCAACAGATATTCTATTTTGAATGCCTTCTACAAGAGGAACTAAAGGCTTCTTCACATAAGGCATTTCATTAATGTTTTCAACAAATATTCTTTTTACATGCTCTCTTGGATATTTTGGAACATAAGCGTATTCAAGTTTTGAAAGCTCTTTTAAAATATCATCTCTTTTGGCTCCATTTTTTTTGAGATTATAAATTATATCTACAAAGTTTTTCATCTCAAAATCAAATTCACCGAATAAAAACACATCAATAAAATCAGCCAAAGGGAATGGGTTAAACACGCTTGGTCCTCCTGCTGCTATTATTGGTACATCTTCTCCTCTTTCATTTCTATGTATAGGTATTTGGCTTAATTCTAGCACCTGAAGTATATTTGTATATATAAGCTCATACTGCAAAGTAAATCCTAAAACATCGGCATCTTTTACTCTGCTGAAAGTTTCCAAAGTATAAAGCGGTATATTTTTTTCTCTTAAAAGTTTTTCAAAGTCTTCAGCTACTGCATACACTCTTTCACAAGAAGCGTATTCAATTGAGTTAATAACCTCATAAAGTATAGAAAGCCCTAAATTGCTTATTGCTATTTCGTACATATCTGCAAAGCACATAACGAATTTGAAAGGCATATCAGGTTTTATTATTGCATTTATCTCACCGCCTAAATATCTGGTAGGCTTTATTATATCTTCACTTTTAACAAGTTCTAGTATTTCGTTTTTCAAATTTTCGCTCATTATTTCATATATTCCCGATTTTTATTTTGAATGATTATTATATAGTAAAGTTTAGCATAATACAAATACTATATTAATTTTATTGATAGTATAAATATTTAATTTATAATACTATTATAAATTAAATATAAGAGTATTTTATGATAAAAGGAAATATTGATAAGATAAATAGTTTAATAGATGAAAAATTATATGATAATGCTTTGAAATTTGCTAAAGAATTATTAAAAGAAAATGATCAAGATGAAGAAATATATTATTATATTGGTAATATATATTCAAGTTTAGAAGAATACAATAAATCAATAGAATATTATGATAAAACTATTAAATTAAATCCAAAATATGAAAAAGCTTATAATAATAGAGCCTTATCTAAAAATGCAATATTTGAATATGATGGAGCTTTAGAAGATATAAAAAAATTATTTGAATTGGATACAGATAAAGAATATTTATATATGTATTATGATAATTTAGGTTTAATAAAATCTAATATAGGTGAACATGATGATGCTATAGCAAATTTTAATAAATCAATAGAATTGAATAATAAATATGATAATGTTTATAATAATAGAGGATGTACTTATTTATTACTAGAAAAATATGATGAAGCTATAAAAGATTTTAATAAAGCAATAAAATTAAACGGCAAATTTAAATGGGCATATTTAAATAGAGGTATAACCAAAAATAAATTGGGGCAATATAATAAAGCGATAAAAGATTTTGATAAAGTAATAGAAATAGATTGTAAGTATAAAGAAGCATATTTGAATAGAGGCATATCAAATTTTTATTTAGAAAAATATAATGAATCTATAGAAGATTTTAATAAAGTTATATTGCTAGATGATCAATATGAAGAAGCTTATTATTATAAAGCTTTAAATTATTATGCATTAGATAATTATAAAGAAAGTTTATACAATTTTTCTATGTTGTCTAAACTGAATGACAATTTTTCTGCTAGTAATTTACTTAATATTATTACTAAATATTTTAAGTTAAATTATAATAGTATATTAAATATAATTAATTTATTGCTAGAAGATAATTCATATATTGATATATGGAAAAGAGATATAACTTTATCTATTATAAATAAAGAAACAGAAAATATAGATAATTATATTTTGAAGAATATAAAATAAGTATTATTATTTGAGTATTTACTTATTTCTTTATTATCATTTAAAAGTGAATTACTATATGATCATTATGAAAATGAAGTTTCTATAGTACATTATACTTCTTTGGAAATATTATTTTCATTATTAGATGATAATAAAAATAAATTGAGAATAACAAGTATAACAACTGCAAATGATATAAATGAAGGTAAAATATTAGAAAATATTTTTTATAATAATAATGTAAATATGAAAATAGAAAATAATAATGAATATAACTTAATTCCATTTCAAACATCTTTTAGCAGAAATAAAGATTCTTTAACTATGTTCAGGTTATATGGTAAAGATAAAAATATAGAATCTACAGGAGTATGTTTGGTATTAGATGAATCTTATTTTGATGATGATCCATTTGGAGATATCATTCCTGTAAAGATGAATTCTCAATATTTAGATTTAGAAAATAGTTATATTGATAATGAAAATAAAGAAAATTATTATAATAAAAATTCTTTATATTGGATTTTATATTATAATGAAGATAAAAATCAATTAGTTTTTAATCCAACTAATTCAAAATATAAAAGTATAATAATAAATTTAGAAAATGTATATAAAGCAGAATTAAAAGAAAAAGAGAAAAATATAGAAATTGTAATAAAATTTATATTTAAAAAAATATTTGAAGCATCAAATAATATAAATAAAGTAGAAAAAGATGAAATAAAAAATATTATATTTAGTTATTTATTTGAAAATATAAGATATCTAATTAAACATGAAGCATTTTTTGAAGAACAAGAATTAAGAATTATTTCAATAAATAATATTGAGTCTAAAGATATAAAAAGAGATTTAAAAACAAAAAGATTATATATTGATTATTGTAAATTATTTGATAAAAATGAAAATTATATTAAAGAAATTATATTAGGTTCAAAGGTATCAAATGTACAATCAGTGGCAGAATATATAAGTAAAATATTATTAGAAAAAGAAAATAATAAATTAAAAAGTACAAAAATTACTGTATCTAAAGCCCCACTAAGATAATAGTATATAATAAAAATTTTTAAGTTTGTCAATTTTTTATTGTTCTTTTTCCCGCTTGCGGCGAGAACCAAAACAACTGCATTTTTATCCAAATATAGGATATATCCTATATTTAATAAGTATTTTTAAAATATAAAGTTATAGTAATTGCGTTTTTTGCAACTTTTTTGTGCGGCAAAAAAGTTGATAATTCTATATAAAGTACCTCGGTTGTCAAAGTTAAAAATTTTCATTATATACTAAAATAATTTTATATGAAATTTTATTTTTAAAGCCCGCCCTTTCAAATTTATAGTACTGATTAAAAATTAAAATTTTTCCTATATTAAATGATTAATTATAAAAAAGAACGCCCGCCCAAGCGTTAATTAAATTTAAAATTTTTCTAAACGCACGGTGAATGCATTTTTATAATACATTTGACTTGAATTGATAACTAAATTTATATTTTTGGAATTGCTCTGCGTGCGGTGAGAACATAACAAATTTAAATAAAACTTGGGTGGGTGCTAAAAATTATGATAAGGCTATAAATATAGTAAAAGTAAAATAATTAATTAAAACTAAAAAATATAAAGGGTGGGGATTAGAATAAAATTTTCAAGCAAAATAAAAAAGAGGCTTACTAAAAAAGTAAACCTCTTTATATTTTTTATTTTTAGAAATGTTTTTATCTGAATAACTGTGTTATATCATTGATAGTTATAAATATTGCTAAAGTTATTAAAAATGCTGCTCCTATTGCCTGTATTTTAGTTAAAACTTTTCTGTCTATAGGTCTTCTCATTACAAGCTCTATAAATGAAAATACTATCATACCTCCATCTACTACAGGAAGAGGAAGAAGATTCATAAGGAAAAGTATTAAGCTTATAGTAGCTGTGAATGAAAGTATAGTTCTAAGTCTGTACTCTATATCAACAGAAATTACTTGTGATGAAATCTGTATTATTCTAACAGGACCTCCCAAATTCTCGCGAACTGATAATTTTCCTGTAAATAGAAGTTTAAGTCCGTTTACATATGAAACAATATAATTACCTGTTTCTTTGAAAGCCTCTGGTATAGATTTTGGGAAAGGTATTCCTGCAACTTTTTCAACTCTCATAGGAGTACTGTCAAACTCTACTCCTAAACTTCCATAAGTTCCAAGTGCTTTTGAAGTTACGGGTCTTGGTATAGCCTCTCTTGTAATCTCTTCACCATTTCTAAGAATTGTGATATTGATTTTTTGAGAAGCATTATCCATTACTATAGGTCTGAAATCTGCTATATTATTAGCATTCATTCCATTGATAGATATTATTTTATCGCCTGCCATAAGCCCTGCTTCGGAAGCAGCAGAATCGGCAATTACATTTTTTATTATAAGATCATTCCCAAAGTATAAACCTAATGCTATCTCTCCGCTTAAAGCCTTTAACATTTCAACAGAAGGTATTACTATATCTAAAGTTTCACCGTTTCTGTTTAATGTGAAAGTTATATTTTCAGCAGCTTTCTGTATAGCTTCATCATTTATTGTTTTTAATATATCATTATCAGATTCTACTTTTATACCGTTTATAGCAGTTATAGTATCTCCGCTCTGTATTCCGTACTCATAAGCTAATGTTATGCCTGATTTTGAATGCATATATCTTCCGTCTTTGAATACTGATACAGTAGGCGAATATAAATCTATCTTGGAAGGAAGAGAAACTAATACAGCTAAAAGTACAAAAGCAAATAGATAATTAAAGAAAGGGCCTGCAAAATAAACTATTATTCTTCTCAAAGGAGACATATTTAAAAAATCTCCTTCTTCTACTTTGCCGTCTTCAGCAATTTCTCCTTTAAATTTGCAGTATCCTCCGAAAGGTATTGCAGAAAATCTGAAGTCTATCCCTTTAATTTCTTTTTTAAAAAGTATAGGGCCGAAACCTATAGAGAAAGCCTCAGCCTTTATTCCAACCGCTAAGCCTGCAAGTAAATGTCCCATCTCATGAACGAATACAAGCACACTTAATAGTATAATAGCACCTATCCAACTCAAATTAAGCCTCCTTAAATTATTTTATTATTCTTATTTAAGAATAATTACTAATAAGTATATATTCAATGTAAATTTATTTCAATATTTTTCTAAAATTTATTAACATAATATATTATAATTTTGGAATTTACAATACATTTACATTTATATCTTTTAAATATAACAAAAATATTGACAAAATATATTAAATTTGTTAAATTTTTACTATGAAAAAGAGCATTATATTAGTTTTATCAATTTTTTGTATGTTTATAATAGGATGCAATCACCAAGTTTTAAATCCTAATAACAGTAATTCAGATTCATCTAATAATAGCGGAAATTCAGGAAATAACGATAATAATAATGGCAGCATAAAAAAATCTATGTATTTTAAGTTTAAAGTGTCTGGAAAATCTTCCCAGGAAGCATTTAATAAAAATAATATTTTCCCTAGAGAATTGAGTATAAAAAATTATGGCAATGATAAAACTTTCACACATACAGGAAATTGGGGAGATCCTGGATATATTGTAAATTATTTATTCTGCGATGATAAAATAGGAAATAGTATGAGTATGCCTTTCTATGCAGGAGATTCCAAATTAGAAATATCATATAACAGTAAAGATGATGAAGTAACATTTAAAGGATATATTTGGATTGGAAATAGCGGAACTTTATTTGTTAGAAATGATTTTTCCTGTGCTATACCTATAAAAGATTATGATGAATCTAAAAATAATAATACAGCTTTAATATCAATAGTTTTATACCCAGATAATAGTACATATAAATTTACATTTGACGGTTTTGAAACTAAATAGTTATAAAATTGTATCAATTTTAGATTTATTAGTAAAAAAAATATCTAATTATATTTATTAATTTTACAATATTTTTAATTTGATTATATGTAAAAATTACTATATAATATCCTAAACTAATTAATATAAATTTACTTAAATAATATTTTGATGACAGAATATAAATCATATATCGTAACGCAAAATAGAGATTATTTTTTATCTCATAATATGGAATATATCACTTTAAAAAATTCCTATATAAAAAAGATTTTAAAAAATACAAAAAAATACAACAGTTTAATAAATATATTTTTGTATGATGATGATAAAAATAAACTATACGGATATTATGAAATAGATTTTAGTAATAGAAAACAAATAGATGATAATTACACGAGTATCAGTATAAGTGATAATTATAAAAGAAGAAGAGGAATATATTATAAATTAGAAGGTAAATATTCAGATTTTTCAATATATGAAATAGATTTAAAAACATTTTCAAAATTAAGAGACAGATTAATACTTTTAAATGATAATATATCGCAGACATTTTTTTCTTGTTCTATAGATAATGATATTTTCAAATACCAAGCTATAGAAACATATCCGTCGCTTTATGTAGCAGAATATGAAAAGCATTTTGATAATAAAGCTTATGAAAGTATATATAAAGAATATATTCGTTTATTAAAATATTCAAATAGTGAAAATAATAATATAGACAGATATATAGAGCTTGGAAGCTATTTAATGAATATGCTTATTCCTGAAAAAGATTTCAGAGAACATTTGCTTGACGGATTTAGAATAGTTTACCTGCATCCTGATGATAAAACATATAGCATTCCTTGGGATATATTTTCTTTTGATGGGAAATTTTTATCCGAAAATATAATTTTTTCATATAGCAATGCATCTAATGTTTTGCATAATAAAAAAACCGATAATAAAAAATTAAAAATGGCTGTTATTTCAATACCAAATGATGATATCTTATATGATAAACAAGAGATTGATTCTATTTTATCATTGCAAAATGATATAAAAAATATAGAAATAGATTTATACAAAAAAGAGCATAATTATTTTGAATTTGTAAAAATATTAGAAAGTTATGATATAGTACATATTATAACTCATGGATATAAAGACGGAATAAAATTAAGCGAGGATTATATACTAAATTCAGTAACAGCATTACAAAATCCTCCTTCGCTTATTTTTATTAATGCATGCAATATGGAAGAAGCTGATAATAAATTAACAAAATCGCTGCTTTCTTCCGGAGTAGCTACAGTTATTTCCGGCATTGGTTCTTTAGCTGATGGTAAATACTTAGATTTTATTTATAGTTTTTACAGTAATTTACTTCATAAATATGCAAGAATAAATACAGCACAGGCATATTATTTTGCTTATGTTGAAGTTAAAGACTTTTATAAAGGATTTATACGATATAGATTTAATGGAGTTCCTGTATATGTTTAAATTGATTAGATTTATTTATTTATTAATAATAATACTAGCATTTACATCATGTAATAACAATAATGAGAATATAACGCCAATAAGGACTAGAAAAATAGCACCTAAAGTTTCAAGTGCTTTTAAATCTCCTGCATATAATTTAAGAATAAAATATATTATACTTCATTACACTGCTTTAAATGATGATTTATCTTTTAAAGTATTAACAGATCCCGGAGTATCAGCCCATTATCTCATAACTACAAAAAAAGATGAGCCTATATATAAACTTGTAGATGATGGCGACAGAGCTTGGCATGCCGGTATTACTATGTTTGACAACAGATATAGTATGAATGATTCATCAATTGGTATAGAAATAGTAAATTTAGGATTCTTAAAAAAAGTTACAAATACTTATGAAGAATTAAGAAAAATGACACAAAAAGAAAGAGATGAATTATTCTTTACTTCTTATGATGAATATATAGAATTTGAGGAAAGCCAAATAGAGAAAGTAGCATATTTACTTAAAGAGTTAATAGAGAAATATCAAATAAAACCTTATAATATATTAGGGCATTCTGATATAGCACCATATAGAAAAAAAGACCCAGGCCCTAAATTCCCATGGAAAAGACTCTATGACGAGTATCATTTAGGTATGTGGTATGATGAATATGATTACAGCAACTTTTTAAATGATGATGAATATGAAAAAGCAAAAGTAATGGATATA
The DNA here is from genome assembly GCA_949300355.1 of uncultured Brachyspira sp. Lineage (GTDB taxonomy): Bacteria > Spirochaetota > Brachyspiria > Brachyspirales > Brachyspiraceae > Brachyspira. The sequence goes on along the minus strand of CASGDY010000069.1, from coordinate 4,778 downwards.
AAAGAAGAGTTTATAAAATACGGATATACAAGTATGCCTACAAATAATGTTTGGGATTTTGATTCCAGAAAGGTGCTTTATGCTTTTCAATGCCATTTCAGACCTGAAAAAATAGACGGAAACATTGATAATGAAACTTATGCTGTTATTAGAGCTTTAAACCTTAAAGTAAAAAAGATTAATGAAATGGATGAGCGTTCTAAAGCTAATAACTTCCTTACTAATACATTCTTTACTAATATATTCATAAGCAATAATATAATAAGCACAAATTGGAACTACAATACAAACAAATCATTAAGGAAATAGGATTATAATATATGCTTACTGTTTACATTGCTGCAAGAGATATAGGTAATTATAAAGATAATACTGAAAGATTAAAAGAGGTTTTAATTGAAAGCGATATTGTTTTAGTTGAAAGTTTTAGAGAGGCCACTACACTTTTTAAAGCACTTAATATAAATAAAAATAAAGAATGCTTGATAGAGTTTAGCGAACATACAAAAAAATCCAAAGATATTGATGAAATAATTACAAAGATTATAAATTGCAAAACAGTTACTCTTATAAGTGATTGCGGCACTCCTGTATTAGAAGACCCTGGAAGGCTTTTGCTTGAATATTGTTATGCTCATAATATAAGGGTGCGTCCTGTAGCAGGTGTAAGCAGTGTTACGGCAGCTATTATGTGCCTGCCTTTTAATTTCAAAGAATTTTATTATGCCGGGCTTTTGCCTCGCGATGACAGAGAACGTGAAAAAAAATTATTATATTTAAAAAGATTAAATGTACCTGTTATCATATTAGACACACCATACAGATTAGGCAAAGTACTTAATGCCATGAAAAAAGTATATTCTAAAGATAAAGAAATAGCTTTATGTTTGGATATCACAATGGAAAGCGAAGAAATCATTATAGATAGCGTATCGGATATATGCAGTAAATATCAGGAAAACAAAAAAAGAGAATTTGTAATAGTTATAAGCTGATTATGTTCCTAACCGCACGTTGAGTGATGCTAAAAATATAAAATTGATTATCAATTCAAACTAAATTTATTATCAAGATGCATTCACCGTGCGTTTAGAAAAATTTTAAATTTAATTAACACTTGGGCGGGTATTCATTTTTATAATTATGCATTTAAAATATAAATAAAATTTTAAAATCTTAATAGGCTAATAAATCTAAAGGGCGGGGTATGTAAATAAAACCCAAAAACAAAATTTCAGATTATATTATAACATCATAAATATTTCTTGTTTCAAGTACTTTCACTCCCACTTCATATTCACGCATATATTTAGCAAGTCTGTATCCATTAATCAAAATTATTTTTATATCTTTTAATTCTTCCACAACTTTTTTAGCCTGCGGTGTATAATCTGAAGTTGTTATAAAAATTCCTCTGTTTATGCCATTAACATTTTTAAGCCCATGAGCAAATTTAGTTATTTCGGTATCATTAACTTTATTATTTTCTTTATAGCATTTGCATTGTATTCCTATCATATCAAAACCGAATTTATCCATAGTAAGAGTGCCGTCAATTCCTCTGTCGCCGCTTCCTCCTGTTCTGTACTTTTTGCCATACCCCATTTTCTCAAGCAGTTCCAAACACCCATTTTCTCAAGCAGTTCCAAACATATATTTTCAAATTTAGTACCCTTATCAACATTGTTATCACCCATAGACTGTAAACGATCAAGTATATCTTTCTCCACGCTTTCATAATATTCTTCAATGCTCTTTTCTATTTCATTTCTGTTTTCATCTTCTTCTAATTCTTTATTATTATTTTCTTCTATACTATTTTTATCTTTATGCTTGATATTTATTAAATATGGAGTTTTTTCTTTTAATGTTTTGAAATCAAAATTAGGATTTTCTTCATAGAATTTTTTACCGAAATCAGTTATTTGATATACTCCTCTATCAACATTTTCAATTAATTCTGCTTGTTTTAAAAATGTTAAATTCCAATGTATTTTATCTTTAAATTTTGAATATCCATTCTTACTTGATTTTACATTTTGATAAACTATATTATAATCTTCATCACTTGTATTTGAATACTCTTTTATCTTTTCATATATTTTACTTCTATGTACTGCTTCATTAACTTCATAAAAAAATTTTAGAACATATTTACAATAATCTTCAGTTACTAAAAGTGCCATTTATAAAACTCCTATACTATATATAAATCATACTTTAATAATTGCTTTTTTACAATGTTTTTTTATTTTATTCTAATTCCCACCCTTTTATATTTATTGCCTTATACAGAATATTTAACTTCCATTATTTTCATTGCTTTATTAGAAATTCTAGCCCCCACCCAAGCTTTTTTAAATTTTAAAACTTTACTCTACGCACGGTTAGCAAAATTTAAAATATAGTAAAAATTAGAATTCAGAATTATATATATTTTATAATTTTACTCTGCGTGCGGTATGTAGATTATAAAGTAAAATAAAATTTTGGGTGGGTTTCGTAATTGTATAAAAGATTTTAAATAAGTATAAAGTAAAAATAACAAATAAAAGTTGTAAATATAGAAGGGCGGGTTTTTTAATAAAGTTAAAATATAAAGCTAAAATAATATAAAAATTAAAATGACTAGTATAATTTTGTAATGATACAAATATATTATTAATAAACACTGTATAAATAAATTTTAGATAATTCTAACATAAGAATGATGTATATATTTACATTTCTTTTTTTATAGTGTATAATTTTGCTGATTTTTCACATTAACAAATATTTAATTTGAATTGATTGTAAGCGGAGAGATTATTATGTCAGAAAAACAATTTAAACCAACAAATAAAGAAGAATTAAAAAAATTAGTAGAAAATAAAAGTATTAATCTTGGAAGTATTGATACAAGTTTAATAACAGATATGAGATATTTATTTCTAATGAGTAAAAGAGAAGATTTTTCAGGTATAGAAACCTGGGACGTATCTAATGTTACAGATATGGCAGCAATGTTTAAAGAGTGTGAAACTTTTAATCAGCCTTTAAATAGTTGGGACGTATCTAATGTTACAAATATGTATGCTATGTTTTATGGTGCAAAAACTTTTAATCAGCCTTTAGACAAATGGAATATTTCTAAAGTTACGAGTATGGGTGAGATGTTTATGAATGCCAAGAGTTTTAATCAGGATATAAATAATTGGAATGTATCTAATGTTGAATATATGAATGAGATGTTTTTGGGTTGTGAGAATTTTAATCAGCCTTTAAATAGTTGGAATGTATCTAATGTTGAGAATATGGCTGGTATGTTTAAAAATGCTGAAAACTTTAATCAGCCTTTAGATAAGTGGAATACTTCCAATGTTGATGGTATGGGTCATATGTTTGCAGGTTGTGAGAATTTTAATCAGTCTTTAAATAGTTGGGATGTATCTAATGTTACTAATATGTATGCTATGTTTAAAGGAGCTATAAATTTTAATCAGCCTTTAGATAAATGGGACACTTCTAATGTAACAGGGCTTGCAGATATATTTTGTGATGCTTCTTCATTTAATCAGGATTTAAACAGCTGGAAAACAGAGAAAGTAGAATATATGAATAATGCTTTTTTTAATGCTTCATCTTTTAATCCTGATAATATAAAAAATTGGAGTTTCAAGAAAGTTAAAGAATTTGACGGTATTTTTAATGATGTGTCATTAGAGTTAATAATAAAAATATATTCTTTTCAAAGTTCAAAATCAGCTATAAAAAACTTTGAAGAAATTATAAATAAATTTGATATAAAAGAAGTTTATAAACTTGGTTTAAAATACAATAAAAAGGCAGTAGCTGAAGTTCTCAAAAAGCTTGAAAATACTTGTTATGATGAATTAAAAGAGCTTATTGATGGTAAAGAAGATATTATAAAAGAGTATAAAGAATTAAAAAAAGAAGAAAAGAAATCGTCACCTAAAAAAGAGAAAAAAGATACTAAAGAAAGTAAACAGATACAAATGCATCAGCCAAAAAACAAAAATGAATTAATTAAACTAATAGCAGAGAAAACAAAATTTGATAAAATAGATACTTCTTTAATAACAGATATGAGTAATCTTTTTAAAGGTTCTAAATTAAAAAAATTCGATGGTATAGAAACTTGGAACGTATCTAATGTAGTAAATATGGAAAGTATGTTTGAGGAAGCATTAGGTTTTGATCATAATATAAACAGTTGGGACGTTTCAAAAGTTGAGAATATGAGTTCTATGTTTAAAAAATGTAAAAAGTTTAATTCTACTCTTAATGATTGGAATGTATCCAAAGTTGTTAATATGAAAAATATGTTTGCTAATTGTGAGAGTTTTAATCAGCCTTTAGACAAGTGGAATGTAAGTAATGTAAAGGATATGTCATCAATGTTTTATTATGCTGAAAGTTTTAATCAAAATATTAATGACTGGGATGTATCTAATGTTGAAAATATGTCTAGTATGTTTGAAGGTGCTAAGCTTTTTAATAGTACTTTGGATAAATGGAATGTATCTAATGTAAAAGATATGTCATTAATGTTTTGTTTTACTAAAAGTTTTAATCAGGCATTGAATGATTGGAATGTTTCTAATGTTGTTGATATGGAAGGTATGTTTAAATTTTCTAGTTTCAATCAGCCTTTAGACAAATGGAATGTAAGTAATGTGAAAGATATGTCAATGATGTTTGATAATGCTAAAAGTTTTAATCAGCCTCTTAATAATTGGAATGTTTCTAATGTTACAAGTATTAGTACAATGTTTAGT